>JAISES010000403.1 GCA_031263965.1 Prevotella sp.
TCAATAAATAAAATGACGTGTTTATATGTTCAATTTCTATCGTCATTGCGAGCCTGAAAGGCGAAGCAATCCAGAAATTGGCCGGTTAGCAGTCGGGGCAGTCCTTTGTGACTGCCCGAAAAATACAGATGGATTGCTTCGGGTAAACCCTCGCAATGACGAAAAAGAGAACATATAAATCAGACTATCTTCAACTACCGATTTGCATGATTTATAAATATTTACAACCGGCAACTTGAATTATCCATATATAAAAAAGGCTCAACCAATATCAGTTAAGCATCTCGTAATTTCTCCGTTTTTATTTTGACTTATGGTTTTCTTTTATGAAAGCTCCAAGAGCGGCTGTCATAGATGCAATCCCCGGCAAGGGAGCTTCACAATCAAGCCTCAACCCTGCATCACGCACAGCTTTCGCAGTGGAACCGCCAAATGCACCTATAGCTTTTTCCCCCTGTTTAAAATTCGGGGCATTTTTAAATAAAGAGACTATACCGGCAGGGCTAAAGAAAATCAACATATCATAAGATGCTATCTCTTCTTCGGTAAATTCATTGCTTACCGTCCGGTACATAATAGATTTTGTATTATCTACTTTCTTTTCATCCAGCACAGATGTTAAATCCTCGGTATGTACATCTGATACCGGAACCAAAAATTTTTCCTTGCTATGTTTAGTCAAAGCAGAGGACAAGCCATCCATTTTGCCTGTTGCGCTAAAAAATATTTTACGCTTCCTGTATACTATGTATTTTTGAAGATACAGGGCTACGGCTTCAGAGATACAAAAATATTTCATCGTTTCCGGCATTGTGATTCTAAGCTCCTCGCACAATGCAAAAAAGTGGTCGATTGCAATTCTTGCTGTAAATACAATAGCAGTATAATCCTGTATATTAATACGCTGTTGTCGGAAATCTTTGGCATCCAAGCCTTCGACTCTGATAAAAGGGCGAAAATCCAGCTGTAAATGATATTTTTCAGCAATATCATAATACGGCGACTTCTCTGTAGAGGGTGCCGGCTGTGATACCAAAATCTTCTTTATCTTTAAAGCCATAATATGTTAAATATGTCTGTTCTATATAAATAAATCAATCCTGTTGATAAAAATATGTATGGTAATATTTCGAAAGTGCAAAGGTATGCAATCAAATACAAAAAGTTAAATTTTTGGTTAACAAAAAAAAATATTATTTGATAAAATAATGTCATTTGGACGACAAGAAACATTAGAAGCATGAGCGCCAGAATCTCTGTATGGTAATAATCGGAATATATAAGCAACAATGTAGGAATGAAATATAATATCCCTAATATCTCAATGCCAACGACAGAAACCCTCCGCCATGTAATCATGAGCTTTTGCTGATCGAATATATAACCGATAATTTTATATATAAAGTCTTTAGCTCCCAAAAATAGACCTATAACCAGAATCAATGTAATAACAGTGAGAAAGGGAGTATGAACCGCATATGCCGGATCATATTCGACAAACACATCATACACGCAAACAGCAACCAGAACTATAGCCTGAAATACAAGGAAATACCCATATAATATTTCTTTAACTGTTGTTTGTTTATGCATTCTCTTTTCTCTTTCGGACTGGAATAAGAGGGAAAGATTCTCTTTAAGAAAAGAAATGCCGCCATTGTATATATGGGCGAAGAATATAAAACAAAACAAAAGTAAGACAGAAATACCATCTGTATTCTCCATACTGAATGGCAATTTGCTTCCATCGTGCCTTGAAGCATCGGGACTACTGTCTTTTCCGGTATAGGCTGTCAACGTTTTTGCCATCTCTCCCCCGAAAGGGCTAAAATTCTGCTGAGGCAAAGAGTCTTGCACTACAAGGCTATCTGCTGCAATAATAGAATTTATATACAAGATGGTGTCTTTCATTATACATACAACAAAGGCGTGAGGTTGCATCAAAAGCCTATCAATCAGCGCAAAAAAAGAACTTTTGACACACCCTCATACTTCTATAATTATTATATATTAAATTCTTTTTTTATTACATCTACATAGTCCAGTTTTTCCCATGTAAACAATTCCACCTCTCTTGTTATACCTTCGGGATTGTAGCGGGATTTAAATTTTTTCACAACTACTTCCGGCTTGCGTCCCATATGTCCGTACGCTGCAGTTTCGGCATAAATTGGATTCCTTAGCTTCAAACGTTGCTCGATAGCCTTCGGACGCATATCAAACAGTGCCTCTACTTTTTTAGCTATCTCCCCGTCTGTCGGTGTTACATTGCTTTTCCCATATGTATTCACATAAATATTCATCGGTTTGGCTACACCTATAGCGTAAGAAACCTGTACCAATACCTCGGAAGACACTCCTGCCGCCACCAGATTTTTAGCAATATGGCGAGCCGCATATGCTGCCGAACGGTCGACCTTAGACGGGTCTTTTCCCGAAAATGCTCCACCTCCGTGTGCGCCCTTACCGCCATAAGTATCTACAATAATCTTACGTCCGGTAAGGCCTGTATCACCATGAGGCCCCCCTATAACAAAACGTCCGGTAGGATTAACATGATAAGTAATATTATCCGTAAATAATTTAGCTATATCTTCTCTGAAACTATATTTCTCCTTAACACGAGGAATAAGAATATTGATCACATCATCTTTAATTTTCTTTTGCATAGTATCGTTATCAGCAAAATCATCATGTTGGGTAGAGATAACAATCGTATCTATACGTAAAGGCGTTCCGTCGTCGTCGTACTCGATAGTTACCTGGGATTTTGCATCCGGACGAAGATATGGCATCAAAGCCGGTTCATTCTTACGTATTGCGGCAAGTTCCAGCAACAGAGCATGGGACAGGTCTAAAGCCAATGGCATATAGTTGTCGGTTTCGCCCGTTGCATAACCAAACATCATGCCTTGATCTCCGGCTCCCTGATCCATCGGGTCGGATTTTCCGTCGACGCCTCTGTTGATATCATCCGATTGCTCATGTATGGCAGACAGCACGCCGCACGACTGAGCTTCAAATTGATATTCGCTCTTTGTATAGCCTATACGTTCAATCACCCTGCGTGCCGTTTCAGGAATATCAATATATGCTTTCGATTTTACTTCTCCAGCCAGAACTACCTGGCCTGTAGTAACCAATGTTTCACATGCTACTTTAGAGTTCGCGTCATAAGCCAGAAATTCATCCAGCAAAGAATCCGATATCTGGTCGGCTACTTTATCCGGATGTCCTTCCGAAACCGATTCGGATGTAAATAAATAACTCATTGTGTAATTAATTTAACTGTTAATAAAAACAGGACGAGATGTATGCGCAGTAGAAAATGTTTTAGCATTTTTTCATGTGGTTGCAATCGATACAAATCTATCCACTTAATTGTATGCAAAGATACAATTTTTTCTGTATCTCAGAATCATAATATTTGCAAAAAAATAAACCTGTACTTTTCAGCACAGGCTTTAATATCGTATAAACTTTGTTTATTTAGTATTTGCCCATTCAAACAAAGCTTTACCATTTCCATTTTCCGAATTGAGTTCAAGAACTTTTCCTGCATATTCTTTTACTTTAGCCTTATCATCCGGTTTCTTTCCTTTTAGGAATTGAGAATAATAATAGAAACTCAGGTAGCTATATCCTTCAATCAAAACATTATTATTTGGCTCTGGATCAGCGGCGACCATCTCTATTGTTTTTTCATAATATGGCTTAGCCAATCCTTGTTCCGAAGATGGATCCAACTCGAAATTAACGCGGGCTCTCAAATAACTACCCTGATAGCTATCCGGTTTCAATTCTACTACTTTAGCGTATGCCTGATCTGCCAGAGTAAAATATTCAACGCATTTTACTTGTACTTCCGGAGTAGAATCGTTTTTCAATGCTGCGCCGGCAGACTGGTAATAACCTCCCAATTGGGCGTAATCCAGAGCATCTACATTTTCATTCATCATCTTCAGATACTGGTCATAATATTCGGCAGCAGCCTCATAATCTTTTTCACTCGCGCTTGTAGAAGCTATTGATTTAAGCAAAGCGACTTTAGAAGGATCCAGTTCAATAGCTTTCTTGAATTGCTCCACGGCGCCTTTTTTATCGCCATTCTCACTCTTCAGGTTGCCATAAATCAAGTAATCCTGCATAATGTATTTTGCAGTATCGATATTCGGTCTGCGAGGCAGGCTAAAGAATTTATCTCCTGTTTCCAATCCTTTTACATAATCTTTAGAATCGTTCAGGCTATACATCAACAGGCGGTTCAACACAAAATCGTTAGGCTCTTTTTGCATACCTTCTGCGATAACTTTTTTCGCATCTTCGTAGTTCCCTGTAAAGAACTGGGCGCCGGCATAATGCCTGATATCCTCTACTGTATAGTCTCCTCCGCTAAAGAATTCTTTATAGGCAGAAATAGCGTCCGCATATACACCCTCTCTGTAATTCAGATCGGCTAAGTCTTTGTATGCGATTTTATAATCGGGACGGATTTCTATCGCTTTTCTCAACAAGTCTGTAGCCGTTTTACGATTGATAAATTCGTAAACTTTAGCGCCTTTCATGTATGCCAATACGCTGTTAGGATCGTTATATATAGCCTGATCGTACTGAGCGGCAGCTTCCCCCGGTTTGTTTTCTTTAGCTAACATATCGCCTTCAAGAATATAGGAATAAGGAGATTTCTTATCCGCCTTGCGAAGCTCCTGAACAGCCTTTACAGTTTCCGCATCCATTCCATTATCCAGAAATGCTTTGGCCACAGCTAAACCTATAGATATATCTTTTTTATTTTTTTTCTGAATATCTGTAAGTGTTTTAGTAGCTTCTTTGGGATTCTGTTTCAACTCAAGCTTTGCTAATCCGATAGTTCCAAACGGAGACTCCGCGTTAGCAGAAGAAGCTTTTTCGTACTGAGATCTAGCCTCAGCCATATTTCCTTCTTTATAAGCTATTTCGCCCAAGTAGAAATGATATTCAGCGGGAGACTTTGTTAAATTTTTTGTAAAATAATCTTTTGCCAATTTAATTTCATTAAGACTCAAATAGTCATATCCCGGATTATTCTGAGCTAATGCTGTAATGCTGATAACGAAGCTCAGTAACGAGCCTAAAAAATACTTCATTTTCATCTTATAATTATTTACGATTAATATATATTTCTTTTAATATAGTGTTTGATTGACTCTGACGAACCTTGTCGGAACCGTTGCCGGAAAAAGCCCTGCCTTAAGTATAATTCTTTGTCCCTTTTCGCCGGCTGCAAAGCTCACAAAACCGGACGGCAACCCGCCTCTCACATCCGATATCATTATATAAATATCGCGTGTCAGAGGATATTTTTTCAGGACTAAGTAAGCGGCGAAAGGTTTAAAACTGTTTGCAACTGTAGCCGTTTCTTCCCTGCTTACAGACATTACATTTATATTATTGATAAAACTCAGGTTTGTTGAATCGGAAGGATTACTGATCCAGTTAACTCCTATTATACCCAACGCATCAGGATTAGATGCAACATAATCTATCACTTGCCGGTTTGGAGTCCGGTCTTTCAAATCCGCTGTTTTTATACTATCTACAGCTCTGGCTTTGACATTATCACCTAATTGTTGCCCTGTATGCAATATTGAATCCCTGACAAATCTTACGGTACTCGAATTTGGGCTGTCGAACGTCACAGCGATGTTGCCAAGAGGCGATTTTGGATTCAGTTCTTTCCACGAACGAATCTCTCCTGTCATTATTCTTCTCAAATCAGATACTGTTATCAGAGTATCTTTATTTTCTTTATTTACAATGAGAGCCAGACCGTCTATCGCCAGTTTTTGGGAACGAAGAGTCTGTTTCCTGTTTTTTATTATTTGTGCTTCGTTTGGTGTAAGTTCGCGCGCTGCAATTATAAGGCGCAGGCTATCCTTCATAAACAAATTGAAGATTTCATTTTCACTTGTATATTGCGGAACAATGAGCGCTTGCGGATACAGAGCGCCAAAGACATCGACCTGCTCTTGTATAACCGGAGCAAAACACTCATCTACAGCGAACGTAGCTACACCGCTTGTCGGAGTATCGGTCCGTGTTGCTTTCTTTCTATTACAAGACGAAAAGAAAATAAATATTACACATAAAATAAGACTCAGATACTTCATAATATACTTTTTACAGATAATTCTCAAAAATTCAGGCCCCTTTCCATACACGGTAGGCTCTGAAAAAGCCGTATGCAAAAAACAACACACCTATTATCACACGAAGTACATCATTTGGTATTAATTCCTTAAAAACGGATGTAAATATAACCAGAACGGACATGCACACATAAAAGAGCGCCATGACTATTCCGTAAATGACTTTTGCTGACAGCTTATTTCCTTCTTTCATATCTCTTAAAATTGGAAAAAAGAAGAGAAGATGTCTTTCATTGCAGCTTCTCTTCTTTCTAAATCTTATTTGTAATCTCTATAACAAATATTTCACAAAATATTCATCTTAGTTCTGCAATTTGAACTGAATAGGAAGGTTAAAGTACACAGGTACATTCAAACCGTTCTGTTTTCCGGGGATCCATTTCGGCATCGATTGCACCACCCTGACAGCTTCCTTGTCGCAAGACGGGTCGATACCACGCACAACTGTTACATTTTCTATCGCACCTGTTTTAGATACAACGAAACGAAGAGTTACACGTCCTTGTATGCCAGCTTCCTGAGCAACAACAGGGTATCTCAGATTGTCACGGATAAACTTCTGCATTTCAACCTCTCCTCCGGGAAAAATCGGCATCTGTTCTACTGTAACAAACGGTTTCTCTTCAACCTGTTTTTCTTCGACGATTACCTTGTGTTCTCTCAGTTCCGCAATATCAAGACCTTTGTCGCTGGTTCCCTGTACCGACGCTACCGAAATCTGGATTCTTGTTTCTTGCATTTCGTCCTGTGATTTCATTACATCTTTATCGCTAACGTCCTCGTCTTTAGCAATTGTGGGAGGTACGAACTGAACTGTTGTTTTCAATGGAGGAGGCGGAGGAGCAGTTTCCTGCATGATCTTATTCTCTTCCGGTATTTCCTGGTCTACAGGAATATGCGAAAGTTCAAAAGTTTCGTTGAGGTTCTCCTGTTGGTTTTGTGTCAATTTCTTGATCTCGCTTATCAGACCCGGAAGGGCTGATACGATTCCCGCAAAAAGAAGAATTACCAAAAACGCGACAATGTGTCTCTTAGATGATGACTGACGTAGTCTGTAGGCTCCATATTGCTTATTTTTACCTTCAAAAACCACATCACA
>JAISES010000505.1 GCA_031263965.1 Prevotella sp.
TCGATAGCCGGTACATCCACTTTTTGCAGATTCCCCAAAAGGTCGTAGCTGTAATGCGCTCCCTTGTACGGGTCGTCGGTCATCGCGCCATTCAGGTTGTAGCCGTACTGGGCGTTGGGGTCGGTCGAATAGTCGTCAAACAGCGAGTAGCAAACCCAGCTGTATTTGTCATACGTTACATCCGTAACATGGGACAGTCCTGCTGAATATGTGAATAACCTAATTTGAAACATTGCCTTGAATTGTAATAAGTGATATTGAATCCAATTTATTGGCAAAAACAGTATCCTGAGGAAAATGCAGGCCTATCCTAAAATAATGTGACAAAGAAGAATGATTACTAATATCCCCTTTTTTATATCCCTTAATCAGTGAATATAAGGCTAAGTTCCTTTTGTTTTCAGATAATCCACTCAACGAATCAAGGCGATTCTCTTTAAGTCGTCTTTTTATGATTCTATTTTCTGTGTATAGCCAATGATAGACATCATCATATGCCGGAATAAACCGGTGTATTTCGGCCATATATAGTGCATACTTGTAGGAATCTTTAATGCAAAAGTTATTTCCATTTGCATATTGGGTGTATGCGTACATATCTCCTTCCAAAGATTTTCTTATCATTCCTATCTGAGATACATCAGTTCTGCGATCGAGGCTATCACATAAAAAAATGATATTGTTTTTACCGACCGTACTCAGAAGGGAATCTTTAAAGTGTGCAATTTTAACTTGATACACCATCTCTATGCTATCTATCATTCTGAATTGAGGTACATCCGTTTCAGGTATAATATCTTCTAATAACGTTTCAACGGTCGGCTCGGGATAAAATACATGACCTGCTAAGTCTGAATAGTCATCTTTTGGATACATTGCATCCGAAACATCGTTGGGTTTATTACCTGAACAAGAGACAACTATCAGAAAAAATATTAAATCGATATAGACAATTATTCGGTTCATTTTCTTTAGATTTTAATGATAATTATTGTTGTATATATTTAGCTCCAGCTTGTAAGGCATCATTCAGAAGTCGCATAATTTTATCCCATGTTGCCTGCTTATCATCTCCATTTTCATTTTCATTAGTTTGCATATTTGGGCGTGAATATCTAATCATGTCAGGATTATGACTTTTATCACCGGGGCGGGATCCTATTTTTTTCCCTCCTTTGAAAAAATTCCATTCTCCATTTTCCATGATATCTTCCCCGTCAACTGTTATTACCAATTTGTTGGAAGGAGCTATAACTATTACGTCTTGTAATTCGTATGAAATATCCGCAGCAAAAGAAGTTTCCGCATCATATTCCTCTCCGTTATATAATCCTCTCCCTGTTTGGCAAGCGTGAAGAGCAATATATATTTTTTCACCCCGCTTCCTTGTCCGCCAAGTCTCACTGTTATTTTCTAAAAATGTCTTCATGGCGGCGGCATTTCTTATCTTTTCTTTTTCTCCATTTTTAGTCGCGTAACTAAAACCTTTAACAGAACCATGCGAATAAATATGAATCATTCCATTATCAGATTGCCGTCTCGCTTCAACAGCTCTATAATCTTTACTTTTAGGATTATGATGGATTACATTTATTTTTTCTCTTCCATCAGGGTCAATATTATTTATCGGATTGCCCCCGCAATATAAGTATGGCGATTCCCAAGGACGCTTCTCTGCCAGCGGATCCATCCTGTCAAAGCGGCCGTAGTCATTTAATGTGCGGGCAAGGAAGTCGTGAGAATTTAAGCCGTGCATGCCCTCAAACTCTTTCCCTCCATACTTGTATGGCTGAAAGCTGACACCCGTGCCTTCATCCTCATTCACCTTCCCATACGGGTAGTATTGAAGCCCCTGCATTACCGTACCATCGGCTTTGGCCGTTACACAGTTGCTCCCCAAGTGATCGCGCAGGTAAAAGTAGTAAATTCCACAATCATCCACATAACCGTTGGGCAATAAAATCCGTTTCAAGCTGTAATTAAATCCTCCGCCCAGCAGGCCTTCCTCCCGAAAGGCCTCATACACCTTGTTGCCGACATAGCTTCTGACCAGATTATGGTAGATGTTCGACACAAAAATACCCTGCGAGCTCTCTACAGGGTCGAGCGACAGGCCGGGATTCCAGCGGTGACGTACCGTCAGCTTCTCGCCGGCTGCCGAGTACACATACCGTACCGAGCCGTTTATAGCCGTAATGTCTGTCTTGAGCGGCATTCCCAGCACATCATAGCTGTATTGAACCCCTTTATACGGGTCGGATGTCATCGCGCCGTTGGCGTTGTAGGTATATTGTGCATTGGGGTCGGTTGAATAGTCGTCGAACAGCGAGTAGCAGACCCAGCTGTACTTATCATACGTTACATCCGATATCTTTTTCAGCCGGTTGCCGTTGTAGGCATATGTCGCATCCGTGCTGTCCGATACGGACAGCACGACAAGTAATATGAATAGTCTAATTCTGCACATTTTTTCTGACTTTTTATAAGGCAAGAGCCTTGTTTTTATGCTCAACGTAGCGAGACGCTACGCCGAGCGGGGGGTAGCCAAATCATTCTCATCCCTTAATTTAATACATTGACTTTTTTAAAAACGCCAAAATCGGATATTTTTCTTTTTTTGCTTGTAGTATCTGGTTTTAATTCTATTTCAAATTCATATATGACGGACAAAGCGGGTAAACCATAGCTATTTGTACTCAAAAAGGAATCTGTATATACCATACTAATGGTATCTTGTGTTCGGAATTTTTCCCATAGACTATATGTACTAATAATCCGATTATTAAATTGAGTAACATATCCACAACTATCTTCCACAACGATAAAATGTCCTTTTTTAAATCCAACTCGATTTGGCAGTATTATACCAAAATTAACTGATAGATTCTCAAAAAAGATACTATCTGGAGTTTCATGAAAATCCCCATATTTATAGGAAAAAAACATGTCACTCCCTCTTTTAAAAAATTGGTCTTTTATATTCAAATTCATTTCTCCATATTTTTTTTGATATATTTCTTTTCTTCCATCTCCGTCATAACTGACCCAATTTATGCAATAAATCTCATTTGATTGGATATTAATATCTGTAATATAAAAAGGGAGTCTATTTCTTGATTTTTCCCATGTAAAAACTTCAGCAGAATCAAGGATGATTTGTCCCATGTCATCACGACTCCATGCATATGTGCCCGCATATGAATATGTATAAATTACCTTTGAGCTATTGGGGATTCTTTGCCGCAATAAATACTGGAGAGAATAATCTATATTGTCCACATTCTTATTATCGTTTGTAGTAAAGAAACCGTTTACAAACAAGTATAATAGACAAGTAATAAATAGCAATAAGAATATTGCAAAACAACCCAAACATGATTTTCTTTTCATAAAACTTGTATTGTTATTTTTTCAAATAATTCCATATTGTTGCTCTTGCTCTCCACAATCTTGGAATCAATCCGGCCATTGATTTTTCATGTCCTATCTCCCATCCTACGCGTTGTGCATTT
>JAISES010000012.1 GCA_031263965.1 Prevotella sp.
TAACCACGGAGTTTCACGGAGTAGAAAAATCACGGAGTACACAGTGTAACTCCGTGAAAATAAACTCTGTGTGGCTCCGTGGTTAAAAACATATACTGTGAATACCTGTAAACTAATATTCTATTAAATATAAACTCTATTCATAAATGTAACAGAACGTTAAATATTCCTGCTTTATTAAACCTCTTATAATGAATAGCATCTAAACAATATAAAACATTAAAATTGAAAGTTATGAAAAGATTATTTTTATCATTGGCTATTATAGCATGTATATCGTTAACCGCGAATGTTGATGCACAAAATAACAAACGCGGGCAACAAAGATTCTCCAAAGAATTGAATCTGAGTGCAGATCAACAACAGAAAATAAAATCGACGAGTGAAGATTTCAGGGCTAAGGCAAAAGAATTGAGAGCTAAGTCTGATCTTTCGAAAGAAGAAAAACAATTGAAAGCTAACGAACTGAGAGAACAGGAGCGACTGGCTATCAATGATATACTAACTCCAGACCAGCAAACTAAATTTAAAGAATTACAGAAAAAGGATAATAAAGGCCCCAAAGGTAAAAACAAAGCAATTGCAAAGCAAAACAAGAGAGGTCAAGGCATGAAAATGAGAGTACATCGTGGCGACCGCATGAAAGATTTGAACCTGACTGACAGCCAGAAGCAAAAAATCAAAGCTCTGAATGAAGAATACCGAACCAAGAATAAAGAAACAGCTCAAAAACACCGCGAAGCTTTAAACAACATATATACTCCCGAACAACAAGCTAAAATAAAAGATATGAGGGGCGATTTCAGAAAAGATCGCAAATTTACATTCGATGGTAAAAGAGGTAAAGGCAGACCGGACGAGGCTAGCGCCGCAAAACTAAAAACATTGAGGGAGAACTTCGAAAAGGAGAAAAAAGCCGTAGAACTGAGCCGCATAGCTCCTGATGCTCAAAAAAAGAAAATATCGGAATTGCGCGATAACTTTAGAAAAGAAAAACGCCAAATTATAATGGATGGACGCAAGGCTAAAATTCGGGAGAAAAAACCTGTATAACAATAGATTTTTCATTTTTTATTCCTATCTTTGTGCCTCAGATATTCGCAAGAGATATGAGTATTTGGAATGAGAAAAAAGACGCAATATTTATTATTATAGACTAAAGGAACAGATATATCAATATCCAGTTCCTTTTTTTTACTTTTGTAAATCGTTATTAATCATATTAATATTTCAAACAAAAAATGCATTCAGACAAACCAGTTAAACTAATTCTTGACGATGGAACAGTTTTCGAAGGAAAATCTTTTGGTTCGGAAACAGCAAAGGCCGGAGAAGTCGTATTTAACACTGCAATGGTAGGTTATACCGAAAGCCTGACCGATCCTTCTTACATTGGTCAGATTCTCGTAGTTACGTTTCCTCTTATTGGGAACTATGGAGTGCCTGACGATACGTTTACCGATGGAATATCTGATTTCTACGAATCGGAGAAAGTTCAGGTAAGCGGGCTGATCGTATCCAATTATTCCCATGAATATTCACACTGGAACGCAAAGAAAAGTCTTGGAGACTGGTTAAAGGAGTACGATGTGCCGGGTATTTACGGGATCGACACACGCGAACTGACTAAAATCTTACGCGAAAAAGGCTCGATGAAAGGTAAGATCGTTTTCACTGATGATAACGAAATAGATTTCTACGATCCGAATCTTGAAAATCAGGTAGCAATAGCAAGTTGTAAGGAAGTGCTGACATACGGTAGCGGATCGAAAAAAGTCCTGCTTGTAGATTGTGGTGTAAAGCATAACATTATAAGGAGTTTACTCAAACGGGATGTAACTGTAATCCGCGTGCCTTGGGATTACGATTTCAACCAATTGGAATGGGACGGATTATTTATCTCCAATGGCCCCGGAAACCCCGACTTATGCGAAGAAACCGTAAAGAACATCAGAAAAGCGATGGAAGGAGATAAACCGATCTGCGGTATCTGCATGGGAAATCAATTGCTTTCGAAAGCGGGCGGGGCTACTATCTACAAGTTGAAATACGGGCATCGCAGCCACAACCAACCGGTAAAGATGGTAGATTCATCGCAATGTTTCATAACATCGCAAAATCATGGATTTGCAGTAGCAAATTCATCTTTAGGAACAGACTGGGAGCCGTTGTTTATTAACTTGAATGATGGCACTAACGAAGGAATCAGGCACAAGACTAAACCGTTTTTCTCCGCGCAATTCCATCCGGAAGCTGCCAGCGGGCCAACTGATACAGGTTTCTTATTCGACTTATTCGTAGATAAATTATAAACGAGCCCCTATAACTAAAAAAATAAAATGGATATTAACATAGATGTGAAAAAAGTATTGGTTCTCGGTTCGGGAGCTTTAAAGATCGGTGAAGCCGGAGAATTTGACTATTCGGGTTCACAAGCTTTAAAAGCGCTAAAAGAGGAGGGAATCGAAACAGTCCTGATTAACCCGAACATTGCAACGGTACAAACTTCGGAAGGAAGCGCCGACAAAATATATTTCCTGCCCATCACTCCATATTTTGTAGAAAAAGTAATCCAAAAAGAAAAACCGGATGGCATATTACTCGCTTTTGGAGGGCAAACAGCCCTGAACTGTGGAGTACAGTTATATGAAAGCGGTATTCTGGAAAAATATAATTTGCGTGTACTGGGAACACCTGTGCAAGCTATAATGGATACGGAAGACCGTGAACTGTTTGTGAAAAAGCTGGATCAGATAGATGTGAAAACGATAAAAAGCCACGCCGTAGGAACAATAAAAGATGCCGTAGCGGCGGCGGCGGAACTAGGCTATCCTATCATTATCCGCGCAGCTTACGCACTAGGCGGTCTTGGCTCGGGATTCTGTGACAATGAGCAGGAACTACGCGCTTTGGCCGGAAAAGCATTCTCTTACTCCTCACAGATCCTTGTAGAGAAATCGTTGAAAGGCTGGAAAGAAATAGAATATGAGGTTGTACGGGACAAATACGGCAACTGTATGACCGTATGCAACATGGAAAACTTCGACCCTCTGGGAATCCATACAGGCGAAAGCATTGTTGTAGCTCCATCCCAAACATTGACAAACGATGAATATCATAAACTACGCGAATTGTCGATCCGCATAGTGAAACATATAGGCATTGTCGGGGAATGTAACGTGCAATTCGCTTTCGACACAGAATCGGAAGACTACCGTGTCATCGAAGTAAATGCCCGCTTAAGCCGTTCTTCGGCGCTGGCATCCAAAGCCACCGGTTATCCGTTAGCTTTTGTTGCCGCAAAACTGGGGCTGGGGTATGGATTGTTTGAACTGAAAAACTCTGTAACTAAATCTACTTGTGTATTCTTTGAACCGGCACTGGATTACATCGTCGTAAAAATACCTCGTTGGGACTTGGGAAAATTCCACGGTGTATCGAAGGAAATTGGTTCAAGCATGAAGTCTGTCGGGGAAATTATGGCTATCGGCCGTACTTTTGAAGAAGCCATCCAGAAAGGTCTCCGTATGATCAATATCGGCATGCATGGATTTGCAGCCAATAAACCACTGGTAGTAGACGATCTGGACGAATCTTTAAAAAATCCGACCGACAAGCGTATCTTCTGCATCGAAGAAGCTTTCAAAAGAGGATATACGGTAGAGAAAATACACGGCCTGACAAAGATTGACTGCTGGTTTTTACAAAAACTGCAATACATCTATAAGTGTTCAAAAGAACTTGAAAAATACGACGATATACAATCTCTTCCGCTCGATCTGCTACGTTCGGCTAAACAAATGGGATTTTCCGACTTCCAACTAGCAAAGATCATATGCAAAGAACCGAGCCTCGTGGAATCGATGCAACAGGAAGTACGCCGCATCCGTAAGGAAAGCGGCATAGTACCTTGTGTGAAACAAATAGATACATTGGCGGCGGAATACCCTGCTCAAACAAACTATTTGTACGTTACATACAACGGAAATGAAAATGATGTCAAATATCTGGGAGACCATAAGTCTGTAATCGTACTCGGTTCGGGAGCATACCGCATAGGATCGTCTGTTGAGTTTGACTGGTGCTCGGTAAATGCCCTGCAAACGATACGTAAAGAAGGTTACCGCTCGGTAATGATCAACTATAATCCGGAAACCGTATCTACCGACTATGACATGTGCGACCGCCTGTACTTCGATGAGCTGACATACGAGCGGGTAATGGACATTATAGAACTGGAAAATCCTCACGGGGTAATACTTTCGGTGGGTGGACAAATACCGAACAACCTGGCCATGCGCCTCGATGCGGCAAAAGTAAATATTCTGGGTACAACAGCCAGAAATATCGACAATGCAGAAGACCGCCATAAGTTCTCCAGCATGCTCGACCGCATAGGAGTAGACCAGCCGCGCTGGAAAGAGTTAACATCATTGGACGATATCAAAGACTTTGTCAACGAAGTCGGGTATCCGGTACTTATACGTCCGTCATATGTGCTCTCAGGCGCTGCGATGAATGTATGTTCCAACGATGAAGAGCTCGAAAACTTCCTCGGTCTGGCTGCCGAAGTATCGAAAAAACACCCGGTAGTAGTAACCGAATTCATAGAGAATGCAAAGGAAATTGAGATAGACGCTGTTGCCGACAAAGGGGAAATAGTAATGTATGCGATATCGGAACATGTGGAATTTGCAGGAGTACATTCAGGCGATGCAACAATACAATTCCCAGCTCAACGCTTATATATAGAGACTGTGAGGCGCGTCAAAAAAGTAGCCCGCAAAGTTGCGGAAGAACTGCAAATTTCAGGTCCTTTCAATATGCAGTTTTTGGCGAAAGACAATGATATAAAGGTTATTGAATGTAACCTGCGCGCATCACGATCATTCCCATTCGTATCAAAAGTATTAAAAATAAACTTTATTGATCTGGCAACCCGGGTAATGCTGGGCAAGAAAGTGGAAAAACCGAATAAGAATGATTTCGACCTGGATTATGTAGGGATCAAAGCCTCTCAGTTCTCATTCTCCCGTTTGCAAAAAGCCGACCCTGTATTAGGTGTCGATATGGCATCTACAGGTGAAGTCGGCTGTATCGGTGATAATTTCCACGATGCCATGCTAAAATCCATGTTATCTGTAGGTTGCCGCATACCCGAAAAAACTGTATTATTCTCTACCGGACCAACAAAATCGAAAGTAGAATTGCTGCAAGCAGCCCGGTTATTGCACCAAAAAGGCTATGAACTATATGCTACAGGCGGCTCTCAGAAATTTTTAGAAGAAAACGGTGTTCCGGCAACACAGGTATTCTGGCCAAACGACAATCAGCAGCCTAATGCTCTGGAGATGATACAGAACAAACAGATAGACCTGGTGGTAAATATCCCGAAAAACTTTACTACCAATGAGTTAAACAATGGATACAAAATCCGTCGGGCTTCGATAGATTTCAATGTTCCATTGCTAACAAACTCGCGTCTTGCATCTGCATTTATACAAGCATTCTGCAAAATGAATGTCGATGAACTTGAAATAAAAGCTTGGAATGAATATGATTAACTGATGTTACGCAACACCGGAATAAACTTATAAAAAATATCATCATTCCATATCCTTGTTCTTTTCTCTGCGCGCAATCGAAGATTGCTTGCGTTCCTTTTGCCCTAAGCAGCAAAAGGAACCAAAAATGCTTTATGCGCCCGCTTTACTGTGCGACCCGTTGCAGGCTCAAAGGCTAAACGGACTGAACTCGCATCTGCGATGCTCAGACAGGCATCCCGTTTTACGCCTTTTTCTCCTGACGGGTTCCCCGCACGTAAAGCACACGGCGCAGCTAAAGCTCGACAAGAGAATTAAAATGCTATTGATGACTGATGACTGAAATAAGCCCTGTTTCCTTATATAGCCTTTAAATTTTACGAATCTCGCTATCGGACTGTTTTATATTTAAATTCTTTCACCAGGCCTCCATTGTAATATTGCTTTACAGGATATCCGTCTTCATCATATACATATGTTATTTCAACCGTATCCAATCCATACTTAGGATCATCTGTCGCGTTTTCGATTGCATTGTTCTGTCCGATAAAATCACCGCACCACCGGGCCTTATTCATCTGTAATGCCCAAAACCAAACGGGGAAATCTATCATATCAGAAAATGGAGATTTGCCCGTATCAAACTTATACTCCGAAACCCTGTCATCACTTCCGGAAGCAGAATGCACTTTATATTTCAGTAAGTTGTTATTATTGTCATACTCAAACTCTTCCCAAAGATTTCCATCTTCGAATGTTGTTTTCGTTAAACGGCCTTTAATATCAACATGAATAGGATTAACATCTATTGTTTTTGTATGTATCTTTTTCCCGCTACTTCTTATCTCTTCTATTATAGAACCATCGCTGCCATATGAATATCTGGAGCTTAAGATTAATTCTCCTTTGTCCTGATCTATAATACATTCCACCGGTTGGTTTGCTTTGTCATATTTCAAACGATATTCCGTATAGGTAACTACACCTTTTTCGTCAAAATATACCAATTGATTTTTGGAATTGTATTTAAACCCTATAACTTCTTTTGTATTGATAGAATTAATTTCTGTCACCAGTTTCTTTTGCGCATAAGATACGATAGTCGCCGACAACAAGCTGAAGAGAAAAAACAGTAAGATTTTTTTCATATATTTTAATGGTATTACAGTAATAAGCAATTTAAGTGTTTAATGATTAATACAGAGTAAAAAGAGTATCAGGAGCATTGTATGGAAAAACCCTTTTAACTCCGTTTACCCTGTGTTGGAAATATAGAACTAAATTATATCCGGAACTTATTATTCTAACGAATCAAAAATAATAATTTTATTTCAGAGTCTGTTTAAATTTAGAAGGGAAATGGCCTTTATTTACTATTTTTGCATTTACTGATTTATCCGTATCGAATGATTCCTTTTTTATACAATGTAGCACAGGCATACTATAAAGCCTGCGGACAATCCGTCAGCCGCTTTACGTTCGTCTTTCCAAACAGAAGGGCGGGTATCTTCTTTCAGAACTATCTTTCCGGCATAGCCGGGCAACCCGTATTTTCTCCCGAAATACTAACAGTAACCGACCTTTTCGAACGTTTAAGCCCCTATAAAAAAGCAGACCGCATAGAAATGCTATTCCTGCTTTATCACATATACAAGCAAATAAGCGGAACGACAGAGACTTTCGATGAATTTCTTTACTGGGGCGAGATGCTTTTGAATGACTTCGATGATGTGGATAAATATCTGGTTGATGCCAAACAGCTTTTTCGTAACATCCAAGACCTGAAAGAAATCGATGCGGGATTCGATTTTCTGACAAAAGAACAAATAGAGGCTATCCGTCGTTTCTGGTCTAACTTTCTGCCTATTGGAGAAAATGATAAGAAGAAAGATTTTATGGAAATGTGGGAAGTCCTTTTCCGGTTGTATACTCTTCTGCGCGAACAATTACAGAAAAAAGGTCTGGCTTACGAAGGAATGATTTTTCGCGATGTAATAGAACGATTGTCACAGGATGAAAATACGGAGCTTCCTTTTGAGAAGATTATATTCGTTGGGCTAAACGGACATAGCAGATCGGAAGAAAATCTCTTAAAGTTCCTGCATAAAAAGAAAATAGCCGATTTTTACTGGGACTATTCATCTCCTCTGGTTCGCGATCCTCAAAACAAAGCCTCATTCTTTTCCGGCACGAATAAAGTACAGTTTCCATCCCAACTGGCTCTGTCGCCGGAAGAGTTAAGCATGGAAATACCCATTATAGAAGCTATTGGAATACCTTCATCCGTAGGGCAGGCAAAACATATATACCCTATACTGAAATCGTTACTGGAGGAAAAGCATATAACACCTGAACTTGCAGTAAATACGGCTTTGGTCCTGCCTGATGAGAATCTGCTGTTGCCGGTATTATATTCGATTCCCGAAGAGATTAACAAGATAAATGTTACAATGGGATATAATCTGAGTAACAGTTCTATCTCCGGATTGATGGAGCATATATTCGAGTTGCAACGCAATATCCGCAAGTCGGAAAACTATACGGGCTTTTTTTACAAACCTGTACTTGCCATATTGAATCACCGATATATAACCAATATAGCGGGAGCCGAAGCCAAAAAACTGAGACAAAGCATAGTACAGTACAATAAAGTTATTGTATCCGTCAGGGAATTATATATACATCCTATATTCCGCCTGGTATTCGTACCTGTCGACAAATGGGAGGATATACCCGATTACCTGAAATCGATACTTGCCACGCTGAAAACATCGCTCTATACAAAAGAGAAAGAAGATGAAGATGTAAGCGCCCGGTCGGTAGATATAGAATCCGAATTTATAGTTGAATATTACAAGACTATAAACAAAATGGATGATGCTTTGAAGAATATATTCCCTGAAATGTCAGTTGAAACATATTTCAAACTATTGAAAAAACTGATACAGGGCATCAGCGTACCGTTTAGCGGGGAACCATTAGCCGGATTGCAGGTAATGGGAGTGCTGGAAACCAGAGTATTGGACTTTGACAATTTGATAATCCTTTCCATGAATGAAGGGATCTTTCCAATGAAGAAGGCAGCAAGCTCGTTTATCCCGTATAATTTAAGAAAAGGCTTCGACCTGCCGACTTATGAACATCAGGACAGTATCTTTGCCTATCATTTTTACAGGATGATAAACAGGGCAAAACGTATTTACCTGTTGTATGACACGCGCACCGAAGGCCTGCAATCGGGGGAAGTAAGCCGTTACTTCAATCAGATCAAATACCTTTATGCCGGCTCATTCGATATAAGAAATAACCTGACTGTATATAAAGTTACTTCAAGCGAGAGTCTCTCGATATCGATACAGAAAACACCTCAGATACAAGAAAAATTAAATATCTTTTTACAGGGAGGTGACAAAAGATTGTCTGCCAGTGCTATAAATGCATACCTGAATTGTCCGCTTCAATTCTATTTCTCAGTTGTAGAAGGAATGGCAGAAGAGGATGAGATAGCAGAAGTAGTGGAGGCTAGTATGTTCGGCACTATTTTTCACTCGGTAATGGAGTGGATGTATGAACCGTTTAAAGGAAAACTTATAACAGCCGACCTCCTGCACAAGATACGAAAAGATGATAATTTGCTTACCGAAAAAATAGAAAGGTCTTTTGCCGAAAATTATTTTAAAACAGAAAAAGTAAAAAAACTCACAGGTCAGAATTTCCTTACGGGCGAAGTCCTGAAAAAATACGTACAAAAAGTATTATCTATAGATGCGCGCCAGACCCCTTTTATATACATAAATTCGGAAGAACAGATAAAAGCGGATTACCTTTTACCATCAGGGAAAGTTGTATCGTTGAAAGGATTTATCGACCGTGTAGATGAAGTAAAAGGACGAACCCGTATAATAGATTACAAAACAGGGCGGGGAGCGCTGGTCTATAAAGAAATGAAAGACCTCTTCGACAAAGAAATGAAAAACAGGCCTAAAGCCGTCATGCAGGTATTCATGTATTCTCACCTATACCTGCTCGATCATCCGGATAAAATATCAGAGCCCGGAATATATTACCTGAGAAACCTTTACGATACAAGATTTGATCCTGATGTGATAAACAAGGCAAGTAGAGAGGAAGTACAGGTAACTGACTTTTCAAGATACCGGACGGAATTTAAAACACACTTCGATGCCTGTTTGGAAGAGATATTCGATCCTGCCGTACCTTTCAGTCAAACCCCAACGGGAGAAGCGTGTAAATGGTGCATTTTCACGAATATATGTAAGAAGTAGAAATCAATGTGTAAATATATTTATGTGCCAATGTGCCAATGACGCGAAGCGATAAAAATTGGCATATCGGCATATTCTCACATTAGCACATCAAATTAATAGGCGCTTTCGAACTGTTCGAGGAATCGTTTATCGTTTTCGGAGAACATACGCAAGTCTTTCACTCTATACTTCAGGTTGGTTATGCGTTCTATTCCCATCCCTAAGGCATAACCTGTATACACCTTGCTATCTATCCCGCAATTATCCAACACATTCGGATCAACCATTCCGCAACCGAGAATCTCTACCCAGCCGGTATGTTTACAGAAAGAGCAACCTTTTCCGCCACAGATATTACATGAAATGTCCATTTCGGCACTAGGCTCGGTAAAAGGAAAATATGAAGGGCGCAAACGTATCTTCGTATCTGCGCCAAAGAGCTCTTTAGCGACAAATAACAGCGCTTGTTTCAAGTCTGCAAACGAGACGTCCTTGTCAATATACAGCGCCTCCACCTGATGGAAAAAACAATGAGCACGGTTCGATATAGCTTCGTTACGATATACACGCCCCGGACAAATAATACGTATCGGCGGTTGTTGTTTTTCCATTACCCGTGTTTGTACGGACGATGTATGCGTACGCAGTATAATCTCAGGATTACGGGCAATGAAGAACGTATCTTGCATATCGCGTGCCGGATGATCGTCGGCAAAGTTCAACGAGGAAAACACATGCCAATCGTCTTCTATTTCAGGCCCTTCGGCTATAGAAAAACCTAAACGTCGGAAGATGCCGCAAATTTCTTTCTTAACAATAGAAATCGGGTGACGGGTACCTGATGCTACCGGTGCAGACGTACGGGTAAGATCGATTGTATCACCGGATGTCTGTGTGCTTTCAAGGGATTCTTTCAGTTGGCTGATCTTTTCCTGAGCTTTCTCTTTTAGCTCGTTGAGCTTCATCCCCACCTCTCGCTTCTGCTCTGCTGCAACATTGCGGAAATCGTTCATCAACTCCGATATTTCACCTTTCTTACCCAGATATTTTATCCGTAATACTTCTATTTCTTCTGCCTTTTCGGCTTTCAGATTTTCTATATCTGACAGTAATTGATTGATCTTGTTTATCATGCTCCCTGTTCTTTTTCTTTAAGCATACAAAAATACGTTTTTAAATGAAAAGTGAAAAGCGAAAAGTGAAAAACAATATGCAAATTTGAAAATTAGCAAATTTGAAAATGTGCCAATGGAGAATAGTTTATCTATAAGTAAGGAGTAAAGAGTGAAAAATTAAGAATGAAGAATTAAAAAT
>JAISES010000022.1 GCA_031263965.1 Prevotella sp.
CAAATGGTTTTTATGGCAAAGAACGTTTTCAGTTTTGATGAAGCAAGCAAGTTTCTCAACCTGTCGAAAAGTTACCTGTACAAACTCACGTCAGGCAACCAGATTCCCCATTATAAACCACAGGGAAAGATGTTGTACTTTGAAAAAGAACAATTGGAAGAATGGCTGCGCCAGAACCCTGTAAAAACACAGGCGCAAATTGCGAGGGAAGCCCAGCAGTATGTCATGAGTAACAAACCATTAAAAAAGTAAGTCATGGCAGAAGAAATAAAAAAGCAGGAAATTACCGTCCTATGGCAAGCTTCCCGCCTTACACTTACAGACGAATATGTAACGGCTCCCGAAATCCTTTGCATACATGGCTCTCCCATTGGTACGCTGGGCAATTTCAGTGCGTCTATCGGCAAAGCAAAAAGTAAGAAAACATTCAATGTGTCGGCTATCGTAGCCGCCGCATTGAAGAACGGAACAGTCTTACAGTATGATGCCGAACTACCCGAAAACAAACAGAAAATCCTGTATGTGGATACCGAGCAAAGCCCCTATCATTGCCAAAAGGTAATGAGGCGCATTGTCCGCATGGCAGGACTTCCGTTGGATGAAGAACCCAAGAACCTTGAATTTCTCTCCCTGCGCAGGCATACGCCAGAAATAAGGATAGCGATTGTAGAGGAAGCCATTTACCGTACCGAAGGATTGGGATTGGTCGTCATAGACGGCATTCGGGATATGGTGTACGACATTAACAGTCCGAGCGAATCAACTAAGATTATTTCCAAGTTGATGCAATGGACGGACGAAAGACAAATCCATATTCATACCATTTTGCACCAGAACAAAGCCGATGAAAACGCACGAGGACATATCGGAACAGAGTTGAACAACAAAGCCGAAACGGTTTTGGAAGTCGCAAAAGATAAATTCGACAGCGATATAAGCACCGTTCAGGCTATCCATATCCGCGCAATGGATTTCCAACCGTTTGCTTTCCGTATCAATGACGATGCTTTGCTTGAATTGGTCGGAGATTATGTTTTCGATGAAAAGAAAAGCAAGTCCCAACATTTCAGCTATTCCGAATTGAAAGAAGAACAGCACAGGCAAGCATTGGAAGCTACGTTCTCCGAAGCGGAATCATACGGCTACAGCGACCTGATGAATGCACTCAAACAAGGATATGCAACCATTGGGTGCGAATACGGAGAGAATAAACTGGGGAAATTGAAGAAGTTTCTGGAAAACAAGCGGATGATAGTAAAAGACACCGCCCGAAAATACAAGTTCAATCCCCAATTCAACTACTAAAAGCACTTTGCATTACTTCGGGTGCATAGATAATAGGGTAAAGTAAAGCTTCCGGCAGGAAGATAGGCGGAAGCACTTTGCTTTACCTTGTATTCTATATACACATCGTAAAGTAAAGTTGTATTTCACGGAACAGACTTTCCCGTGAAAGAAAAAATTAATCATTTCAAAAATTAGAATCATGAATTATAAAATAATGAACCAATATCCGATTAAGGATTATTTGGCAGGAATGGGTATCCACCCAACCAAAGATAAAGGCTACTACGGCATGTATCATTCTCCGTTCAGGGAAGATAAAGACGCCAGTATGAAAGTAGATTACAATAAAAATCTCTGGATTGATTACGGTGCAGGCGAGGGTGGTACGCTTATCGACCTCGTTATGCGAATGGAAAACTGTACCAATGGAGAAGCAATGCGCTTATTGGAACAAAGACTGTCGGGAACACCCTCTTTTTCTTTTCATGGGAATAATACTCCCTCGCATGAAAAGGAGCTGTCAACAACTATGCGGATAACAGGCATAACCGAACTGAATGCCCCCGCTTTACTCGACTACCTGAAAGAGCGGGGTATAGATATCGACATAGCCAAACGCCATTGTAAGGAAATTAACTATACCGTAAATGGCAAACCTTATTACGGTATTGGCTTTCAGAATCAATCGGGAGGATATGAAATCCGCAACCCCTACTTCAAGGGTTGTATTGCTCCCAAAGATATTTCCCATATTGAGCAGGCAGAGAAGAAAGAGACCTGTTATCTTTTCGAGGGCTTTATGGACTATCTTTCTTTTCTGACCCTTAGAAAGAATCAGAATCCGCAGTTTCCATGTTCAGACCAGCAGGATTATATTGTTCTGAACTCGACAGCCAATCTGCCGAAAGCGATGCGCCGGCTGGCAGAATATGAAAAGATACATTGTTTTCTGGATAACGATACGGCAGGGAAAACGGCATACAAGGAACTGGAAAAAGAATTCGGATTACGTGTCCGTGATGCTTCATGCCATTACTCCGAACACAAAGACCTGAACGATTTCCTTTGCGATAAAAACCGCTCGAAAATTGTCGAGCAGAATAAGGTTGCGAAGCCTACACCGCAACCGCCCAAAAGGAAAAACAGGGGATTCAAAATGTAATCCGCCGCCGCTACCCGGAGAGGCTTTTCAAAAAAGCCATAGCCTATTAGGGAATTTTCTTTACGCTTCGTTTCACTCTCACTAAAAATTCCCCAATAAGCCAAAGGTTTTCCCCCTTTGGAATCTCCCTAAGCGGTCTATCGACCGCAGTCGCTTTCGGCGACTATTTAATGATGAATTACCAACTGCCGATAGAAATGTGTCTATCGGCAGGGTGATTCATTCCAGACCAATTTTTAAACTAAATTAAAGAAACAAATTATGGGATACGCTGTACTCCACTTAGATAAATCGCCCGGCAATGAATCTGCCATGACAGACCACATCGAGCGAAATATAATACACCCGAATGTAGACCCTAATCGGGTAAAGTTGAATCAAAAACTGATAACCTTTCCCGAAGGAGTAACCAACCGAACGGAAGCCATTCAGTACAGACTTGACAATGCAGGGCTCGGTAGAAAAATCGGGAAAAACCAAGTGCCTGTAATCCGCTTCATGCTTTCGGGCACTGCAGAGGATATGAAACGGATAGAACAGGAAGGACGACTGGATGAATGGTGTCAGGATAATATCGACTGGCTGAAAAAGACATACGGAGCGGATAACGTAGTGGCGGCAACTCTACACATGGACGAGACCACTCCGCATATTCATGCTTCCGTTGTACCGATTGTTCAGGGCGAACGCAGACAGAAGCCGAATAAGAAGAAATCAGACCAGACCGATGATAAGCCTAAACGGAAATACAAAAAGAAAAATCCGAACCGTCCACGCCTATGCTGCGATGATGTTATGGCAAAAGCCAAGCTGATAGAGTATCAGGACAGCTATGGCGAAGCCATGAGTAAATACGGATTGGAGCGTGGTATAAAAGGTTCGGATGCTCGGCATATCACGCTGACGGAGTTTTATCGTAACCAAGCGATAGAAAGCCAAAACTTACAGACCAATATCAGAGAACTGTTAGCCGTAGAAGAAGCTAAACGCCAGAGCATAGAAGAGCTCAAACGGCAGGAACAGGAAGCCAAACTGAAATCCCGACAGGCAGAGGAACAAAAACTGCAAAAGGAATCGGAACTGAAAAAGACAGAAGAAAACCTCAATCAGGTAAAAGGGCAACTCAAATCCGAGAAATTCAAGAGTTCCGCCGCTGATGTGGGTACTACGCTCATGGACGGAATCAGTTCGGCTCTCGGTACTTCCAAAGTAAAACGACAATTGCAGGAGATAGAGACGCTAAAACACGAAAAACATGAATTAAACAGGATATTGACGGACTTACCCAAATAATCGGTAGGGAACGAAGCGAACGCCAACAAGAAACAATGCAGTTAAAAGCAGAAATACACAAAATACACGACTGGCTTCCTGATACACCATCACTTCTCAAATGGGGAGAGCATTGTGAAAAGATGGGTTTCACCAGAAATCAAGCGAGAGATATTATAGGTATGAAACCTTTTCGCTTCACGGGAGAGTTATATTCCAACGAGCATAGTCAGCGTTTCAAAGCCAATGATGTGGAGATTCAGCTTGATAGAGATACAGGAAAATCCAGTGGTTTTCATCTGTTGATTAATGGCATGAGACTAATAGAGTGGTTTAAGCAGAAACATAAGGAGTTTCTTGAAGCGTTAGGAATAAAACCCCACCAGAAGCCTGAAACGGGCAAAAACAAAAGCATTAAGATGTAATTGCCTTTCGGGAAATGGGAAGACGGTCACAAGATGTTTATTTACTGACTGAATACTCTTTTGCAAAAATTTGTAGTTAGAATCTTTGAAATCACAAACTTGAAGGTTTTTCTGCAATCTAAGAAAGACAAGAAAAAATTTGTTTTGTAATAAAATTCTGCGTAATTTTGCAAGGCTATTCGTCAACTTTCATAATAATGATCTTATGATAGATATTAAAGTCAGATACCAAGCGGTTGCTTTTGTTCCGAGTATAGAGGCAAGTCCAAACAATATGTCTCAACTAATGGGATTGTTTGCAGACAAAGGACTTGTACCTACTACTTATCAGGAAGTTGCAATTGCGCCACTCCCATCCCAGCCACAACTCCGATTTTCCCTACAATCCCCTAATAATGAGTGGAATATTCGTTTTGGTATTAATCGGATAGATGTGCTAAAAAATGCCATAAATGGAAAAGGAGACAACATTGGTTCTATCGAACAATTTTGCTCAGATGCTTCTGATATTTTTACTAAAATCTACAGCAAACACCCTCAAAAAGCAAACAGATTGGGATTGTCAAGCAATGTACTTTTAGAAGAAATGACAGATGAGAAATTGAATGACGTATACAATAAATTATTTAACCCCATTAAATTATATTCTGACAACAAGCCGTTGGAATGGAACTCAAGAGTAAATTCTCGCATTCAAAAAGAAGTCAATTCTGTCAATGAACAAATTAATTTCATTTCGGAAATAAATAGAGCAAGTGGATTGTTGAATATAGACCAGAAGCTTGTGCCTATAGATCGCATTGCTATAAATTTGGATATTAATACTATCCCCAATAATATCGAAAACAGATTTGGGGAAGCAGAAGTTGTTGATTTTTACAAAAGTGTTTTTGCATGGCACAATGAATTATTGAACGAAATCATTGAAAAAATAAAATAACTATGCAGCGCCCTATAATGCCCTTACTTTCGGGATCTTTGTTGCAAAGTGACTTGCAATTGCCGATGGATTTTTCACAAGAAGAGAGTACTCCTGTTCTTTCTGTAAAGTATATTAATCACGTCTTGGATCCGCAGCAGGAATTAATTATACCTTTTTTTATAAAATTCGACAGTGCAGTTTTCACTACAAGCAATGTTGAGACAGACAATTCAACATCTTCTGAAAACAAAGCGAATGACACTCGCTTATTAGAATTTGAACAAAAATTTTCAAAGCAGTTTATCGCACATATTCTTGAAGATGATTTTGAATATGGAATTGATTCCAAGGCTCACGCAATGGTCAAAAATCAGATGAAAATAAATTCAGCAGTAACAAAAGATTGGTTGAATAGGATCTATGTGACAAATTTTCAAAATCCCGAAATTCTCATAGGAATTCTTCGTGTGATTGCTAGATTTGAAAAAGAAGAAATATTCCCTATAGGACAGACTATTGCTACTGCATCATTAAATCACAAAGACGAAATTGTCCAAGAGACAGCAATTAGAGCATTTGAGAGTTGGGGTGGGAAATCAAACCTGAAAATTTTAGAAAATGTAACTGTTTCTTCTAAATGGATAAAAGAGTATTTAGATGGTGTTATTTCGGATTTAAAATCAGAGTATGTTGGTGAGAAAAATTAATCGAGCAAAATGGATGAGTGGTGATGATATTAAGGAGCCACCAACAGCTGATGCAATAACGGGATGCCTCAGAACCACAAAAAACACTTTGTCTGTTTGGCGTATAAACAATGAAGCAGAATTAGAGGAGGCTGTATTGGCCATCGCTGCTGGACAGGATCGTTTAGAAACAATAGATGTTGTTATGCTTGATGATGATTATTTTGTGAAGTGCGATATCGTAATAGAAGAAACAGAGGGTCTTACTCCTGTTGTAGATTTGAAAAACACGCATGTAGATTTATGCTCGTTGGATTTTTGGTCTATTGGAATGGTTGCAGAGCACATTGTTGAGAGCATAAAGAAGGATAAGCATAGGCGATTTCGAGAGGCTGAATTGACGAAAATAATAAAGAATGCGATTGCCACAAAACGTTTAGAATTAGCCGACTTAAAAGATGGTATTTAAAAAAAGGTAATATAATTACAACCTCAATTCCGGCAAACTATTAATCGCATCTTCTTTCAATTTATCTATAGCACGAGTATATTTTTCTGTATGTTTCAATCTGCTATGCCCCAATAAACTGGCAACCGTTTTGATATTAGCCCCATTGTTCAAAATATTTACGGCAAAGGAATGGCGAGCACAATGCCAACTGATGTGCTTGTTTATTCCTGCTCGTTTTACCCACCGTTTTACGGATTTACAGCAACTTTCATAACTGAGCAATGTAAAGACGAAGCTATCCAGATTTCCGTCCTCTGGTGGGTTACCTATTAGAGAAAGTAGTCCGTCGTTTAATGGAATAACAACCCCGCTACTTGCCGAATGTCCTTTTGTCTTGCTTTGTTCAAATTTCAATAGCCGATTGGAATAATCCACATTTCGGAAAGTCAGTTCCTTTACGTCACAGAATCGTAAGCCGCAATATAGGCAGAATATAAAAGCCCGCCTTACTTCGGGATTCTCATAATCATAATGACAATTTATAAGGGCTTGTATTTCTTCTAATGAAAGTACGTCCTTACGCAGTATTTGGTCATCTATCTTACATTGAACACCTGTGCATGGATTCTTAATGAGTATATCATGCTCAATAGCTGATTTGATAACCTTTTTGAAGCGTTGATAAATACTTTTAGCCCCTTCGCCTACACTTCTGCTCTGCAAATATTCGACACACGACGCTATCATTTCCTTATCCAGATGCTCTGCACGAATATTTAACGCATAGACAGGATATTTTTCTTGCAGAAAGTCTTGAAACCGATTAAGTGCAATCTGAACCATGCGTATATCCTTCTTTGTATATCCGTCAATATAGGATTGAAAGTAGTCGAGGAAATTC
>JAISES010000093.1 GCA_031263965.1 Prevotella sp.
ACGGTCGATTGAAACTGCGCAATATTGCGCTTCAGATTTTGATAAGTCTGTTTTTGCATAATAGTACAAAAGTAAATATTTTTTTTACAAATAGTTATAATCTATATAATTCCTATTGTTGCTCGAACTGATTTTTGCGAGTGAAAAGTGGTCAGGCGCATGTAGTAGTCCATCATCGCCCTGTCGATTTTGACCACCTTCCGACTTTGGAGAAAGCCGCACCCGACCATCGGGAGGTTGTTCCGGGCAGCCCGAAATACGTTCGGAGGAGTAGATAACGTAGAATTTTTTGAAGGGGCAACACTGATTAACCGAAATGATAATTCAACAAGGCGTCAATGGGCGTTTACATTGGGCAATATGATAAACAGTCAAAATTTGAACATTGGTGACCCAATGTTGATGCACGAATTCGGACATACGCAGCAAAGCATGGTTTTTGGTCCGGCGTATCCGTTTGTTATAGGTATTCCAAGCGCTTTCAGTGCAAATTTTTCGTCTGAGGAAAAACATTCCTACCGTTGGTATGAGATGCAAGCAAATCGTTATGCGAGCAGGTATTTCGGGCGGTTTCATGGGGTAGACTGGAACGATATTTTGAGATTACACATATACTCTAATGGAAATCCGGAATACCCGTTAAGACGAAGGCGATAAAAACATAAAACATAATATCATGTACAAGATTTATTTAAGAATTTCCGCAATTTTCTATGTCGCTTTATTCTTTTGCGGAGCGAGTTGTGAAAATACGGCTAATGCCGCTTGGTGTGTTCGGGTCAAAAATAATTCCGAAAAGGACATCTATTTCGTAGTGGGTTTAAATTGGATAAATAGCGGCTATTACCCGACCACACAATTGCCGAATGATTCGACAAGAATTTGGCATGTAAAGCCACATCAAGCAATGCCACTAAATTATTATCCGGCAAAGAAGGTGTACGATAATTCGAGCGATTCGATAGCGTTGTTTGTTTTCGACCCTGATACCATAGCGAAATATACTTGAAAACAGTTGGGAGCGGGCGAGAAATATTTGAAAAAGTGTGAGTTAAAGTGTGATGAACTCACTTGCTCACCTACCAACCCCATCATTTATCCTTAAAATTTATTTTGGTCATGATGCAGGCAAATAGATATGCGCGTAGATATTTCGGGCGGTTTTACGGGATAGACTGGAACGATATTTTGAGATTACACATATACTCTAATGGAAATCCAGAATACCCGTTAAGACGAAGGTAATTAAAAACATAAAACATAATATCATGTACAAGATTTATTTAAAAATTTCCGTAATTTTCTGTGTCGCTTTATCTCTGTACAGTGCGGGGTGTAAAGATATACCCCATGCTAGATCGTGGGGAATTTCGGTAAGCAACAATTCCGATAAGGACGTCTATTTCGTATTGGGTTTTGACATAAGGGATCACAGTTATTATCCGATTACGCAATTGCCGAATGACTCAACAAGACTTTGGCGTGCAAAACCAAATCAAAAAATCCCTTTGATTTATGCTCCTGCAAGCGCTGTAAAAATCAATTTGGGCGATTCAATAGCGTTGTTTGTTTTCGACCCCGACACGGTAGCAAAATACACTTGGAAACAGTTGGGAGCGGGCGAAAAATATTTAAAAAAGTATGGGTTAAAGTTCGATAATCGTGATCCCCTTTATAATAAAGGGATCTAACCTATCCTTAGTAAAGTCATCATGTACAAGATTTATTTAAGAATTTCCGCAATTTTCTGTGTCGCTTTATCCCTGTACAGTGCGGGGTGTAAAGATATACCCCATGCTAGATCTTGGGCAATACGGGTAACCAACAATTCCGATAAGGATGTGTATTTTGTATTGGGTTTTGACTTAAGGGATCACAGTTATTATCCGACTACGCAATTGCCGAATGATTCAACAAGACTTTGGCCTGTAAAACCAAATCAACAAAATCCTTTGGATTATGCTCCTCCAAGCGCTGTAAAAATCAATTCGGGCGATTCAATAGCATTGTTTGTTTTCGACCCGTCTTGCTCTGCTTATTCATTTTTACACTTTCATCCTTTCCGCAGGTTTGAAACTACTTCACTTTGTTTGTAAACTCTTCATCATAGTTTACGCTAAGTCCTTCAAGGTTGAATTTGAAACTTAGCCCTTCAAAGATCCCATCGTCTGGTACCTGATAAAACGCAGTTATTTTGCACTGTTCCCTCGTCCTCATAGTGATAAAAATAAGAGCGTTCCAACTCAATACCGTTCTGATAACAGTGTGCGTAATCCACAAGCCACCTTGAAACCGCCTTATAATCTGTAGGTTCGTTTACGGACGGCAATTTTCCAAAACCGTATACTATAAATTCTATCCGCACTGGTCTATACCCTTGAAAAATTTGTGTTATTCCTCCGGATGTAGCAATACCTTCTTCTATCGTGGCTGAAATAACCTTGGTGCATGGCTGTATATTACAACCCGAAAACATCATTGTTCCTGCGAGGCAGATTGCTATCGTAAACACATTCCTCAATTTTAACCTGTTTTTGTTCATTGAAATAAAAAAATTAAACTTATTTGTGTATAGTTGCCTGCTTCTAACATTCTGGTTTTTTATTCTCTCCACCGCGCTATCGTCCGCTTGCACCCAACTCTTAAATATATGCAAAAATACACTTTTTCTAATCTGTAAATAACTGAGTCATTCTTTTTTTGAGGTGCTATGAAAAATGTCCAGCAATTCAAACAACCTCCGTAGCATGGAAATTCGTCCCAAATCCCGACTATCAGGATCAAGATCGCTGACAGGTGGACAAATAAGATCCTGATAGTGGCGGAGATGTCAGGCTTGGACCCATACAAAAAAACCCGCCGGCTTTAACCACCGGCAGGTCATTGCAACCAAGCTAAAGATAATGGAAACACAGAAGATGGAGATGGCCCAAAATATAAAGGAAGAGGGCTTATGCAACTCAGGTGGCGAAACAATAAGATAAATTATTTAAAGTATGAAAAAAACGACTATGAAGCATTAAAAGACAAAACAGATTCTGAAATTGAAGAACGGAGTAATAACTTTGAAACAATAATATCTGATACCATATTTGGCTGCATAGATTCAGCAGGCTGG
>JAISES010000117.1 GCA_031263965.1 Prevotella sp.
GCGCCGATAAGATAAATACTCCTATATTGCTGACGCACGGTACGGTGGATACGAATGTGCCTATCGGCGAAAGCATCCAGATGTATACCGCCCTGAAAATATTAGGTAAGCCTGTCGAGTTTATACAGGTGAAGGACGAAAACCACGGGGTGGCAAATTATAAGCGCCGGGTGGAGTGGAATAACTCCATCATGGCATGGTTCGATAAGTGGCTGAAGGATGATAATGGCTGGTGGAAAGCTTTGTTTCCGGATAGTAAGTGATGAATAAAAAGGGGCATCGCAATTTGAAATGCCCCTTTTATTATTGTCATTGCGCCAGAATATCTTCAATCAGCTTTAATTCTTCATCTGAGAACCGGGCATTATCTTTCGCTTTCAGATTGTCCTTAAGTTGTTTCAGCGAACTTGTCCCTACTATAACCGATGTTACTTGTTTATTATGCAGTAACCATGCTAGAGCCATTTCGGCAAGAGTTTGTCCGCGATTAACGGCCAGGTCGTTCAGGGCGGAAACTTTCCTGATAACTTCCGGTGTAATTTCACTTTCTTGCAGGAAACCATGACTCTTATGCGCACGTGACGTTTCCGGAATCCCTTTCAGGTATTTATTGGTGAGAACTCCCTGTGCAAGCGGAGAGAACGCGATGAATCCGACCCCATATTTTTCATTGACAGCCATATGCTCTGCTTCAGGGTTGCGTACCAGCATGCTGTATTTATCCTGATAGATGAGGCAAGGCACGTGGCGGGATTTCAATATATCGTATGCCTGTATCAGTTTTTCGGGCGGATATTTGGATATTCCTATATATAAGGCCTTTCCCTGACGGACAATATCTACCAATGCTTGCATGGTCTCTTCTATTGGTGTTTGCGGGTCGTAGCGGTGCGAGTAAAATATGTCGAAATACTCCAGCCCTGTACGCTTAAGGCTCTGATCTATACTGGCCATGATGTATTTACGCGAACCGCCGTCTCCGTACGGGCCGTTCCACATGGGATGTCCGGCTTTGGATGATATAATCAGTTCATCCCTGTGTCCTTTTAGTTCCTTGCTCAATACTTTTCCGAAATTGGTTTCTGCGCTTCCGGGAGGAGGCCCATAGTTATTTGCCAGATCGAAATGAGTTATTCCCTTTTCGAATGCATGCAGGATCATAGATGTAGCGACTTCAAAGTCGTCTACATCACCAAAATTATGCCACAATCCCAATGATATTTCGGGCAATTGCAGTCCGCTGTTTCCACAAAAATTGTATTTCATGCTCTTCTTTTATTTATATGTGTAATGTCCTGTTATCTTGTAACTGAAAAGGCCGTCACAAAGGACTGCCCGAAAAAACACAACCGGATTGCTTCGGGTAAACCCTCGCAATGACGAGAGAAACTGAACGGATAAACACGTCATTAATTTTTATTGATTACTTAGAAACAGTTTCTTATTAAAATAATTCTTTAGCATCCACGTTTTGCCTCTGAGTAGCTGTGGCTCGTTCCCACTCGTGCTTCTTCATTCCGCTGATACCTGCCACCACATTACAGGGGAAAGTGGTAACCGCATTGTTGTAATCTGTGATAGATGCACTCAGGTAGCGCCTGCCCGCAGACAGTTGTTCCTCACATTCGTTGAAGCTGTACCGGAGATTGGTGAATTGTTGGCCTGCTTTCAGTTGCGGGTAGTTTTCCACCTGTATCATGATCTGTTTCATTATCTTGTCTACGTCCCCATCGCGTACATATTCCTCCGAAGTCCTGTCCTTAGGTACTCTCAGTTGTGTAATTTTCTCCAACACCTCGCGTTCGAAATCCATGTATTGCTTTACCGTAGCGATGAGATTCGGTATAAGGTCGTTTCTTTTGATGAACAGGGCATCCAGCGAAGAAAAAGCGTTGTCGATCTGATTCTTGCGCCTGTTCAATGTATTATACGCATTTATATATACCAATATCAGAATTATAAAAACGGCGATTGCAATGATTAAAGGGTAATTCATTTTGTTTTATTTTATAGGTTTCCAAATTTTCACATTCAATTTCAGGTCGTCGATAATAGCGAACTGGTCGCAGATATTCTCATAGAATTCGACCAGCAGCTTGTTATTATCCCTGGTCAATGAACTAAAGAATCCGACTCCAAATTTCGAACTGTTGCTCTGGTTGGTTACGGTTATCTTGCTATTGCTGAAGGCTATGTAGAATTGCCCTTTGGTGCGTTTTTCCAGATTTTTTATCCGTTCCATCAATGCCGGGGTCAGGATGTAGCGGGCTTCCACCTGATCGGTACCGTACACATTGAACATATCCATGAACTCCGGATCCTCAAGCATTATTTTTTCACCTATAGCACGAGTGTATCCGTCAGTACTGTCGTTCGAAAAAAAGCCTTTGATACCTCGCTTCGGCTTGATAAAAACTGTGGATGTGAACGGCTTGTTGAATCCGGCGACAAAAAACTGTCCCGAAAATACATTGTCAGGACTTTCTTTTTCATCGGAGAAATTTCGTTTATACGACACCTTCAACTCGCACATAATGAACGGAACACCGTTGTGACGTCCCGATATTTGGTCATTTCCCCGGATGTCGTAATTCTTTTCTTCGAACAGTCCGCTATCGAGGAATTCGGGTAATCCTACATGGCCCAAAGGTATATACTCTACAGTAGGATTTATATATTTGATAATCCTGCCGAAAACAAGCTCTTCGAAAGATTCGCCCGTAGTAGCGGAAGGGTTGGATTTCGTCTCTGCTTTCTTTTGGTATCTCTTTTTTACTACAAAACTGTATACAACAGAGGCAACGATCATAATCACGATAAACGGAACTGTAAATTTAGGGGTAGAATAGTCTCCGGCAGCAACAGGCGTGTAAGACGAGTATATGTAATATCCGGCAATCCCCAGTATTACAATGGCAATGATGGCTATAAGCATCACTGTGGCGTTGCGCGTACCCTTGCGTTGCTTGTCGATACCTTCGATCGTTTCCTTCATGTTCTCGTCCAGAAACACTCTGAACTCCTCCACCGGCCTTACCGGGGTATAGACGGCCTCTTCGGCAGGGTCTTCGCCGTTACCGTCATCTCCGTACAATACATCTCTTATCTCGTTCAGTTTTTGTATATTACCTCCACTCAGCAATATTTTTGCATCGGGTATATATAACTTACCCAACGGCAAGTTGAAAATTTTCGTATCGTTGCTCAGAGTGATTCCTATAAAAGTGACAGGACACATTTTTAAATTTATTTTCAACAGCGGAATAGTGATTTTATGCTCTACAAATTCTGATACGCCTGCCGCTTTCCCTCCGCTTTCGATCCTGCTGATTAGATCTTCAATCTGCCGGGGGCGTTTACTCAATTTCCATATATTGTAAAATGGGTACAACACACAACCGGCAAGCACAGCCATGAAAACATATTTCACATAGGCCGGGGCATTTTCCTCTCCGCCAAATGCATCGGATACAATTTTCAAGACATCGGCGCCCGTTCCTTTTATCAGAAAGGCGATGAGGCTTATTATCAGGATGGCAACAAGGCAAATGATCCCGTAATTGATGAGGACAAGTTTTTTGTCGCGCCGGTGTTCCTGTAGCAGGAGTTCCCGTAGTCTGTGTGTGGTCATGGGTTAAAGTTTGAATTTTGGTATATGAAGCAAAGGTAATTTTTTTTTGGAAAAACAAAAGGACTGATCATATAAAAAGACAAATTAATTATGAACAATTGACCGATTTATACTACTTTTGCATTTTAATAATATTTAAGACAGGAAAGTCCCCTATGAAGACGGTCAAAATTAAAGATAAAGAATTCGAACTGTTTCTTACTCAGTATGTAATAGAAAATGCCATAGACAAAGTAGCAGCGCAGTTGAACAAAGATATGGCAGGCAAAGATCCCCTGTTTGTTTGTGTATTGAACGGTTCGTTCATATATGCGGCCGAATTGATGAAACGGGTAACAATACCTTGTGAAGTTTCTTTTGTAAAGGTCGCTTCATATAAGGGTGCGGCTTCTACCGGTAAACTGAAAGAAATATACGGGCTCGAAGAAGATATAAAAGATCGCACTGTAGTTATTGTAGAAGATATTGTAGATACAGGGTATACAATGACCCTGATGCTTGAACAACTGAATTGTGATGAGCCGAAAGAAATATTTGTTTCTACCCTGTTGTTGAAACCGGATGCTCTGAAACAACCGGTTCAACTGGATTATGTGGCGCTGGAGATTCCTAATGACTTTATAGTAGGATATGGCCTCGACTATGACGGATATGGCCGTAATCTTTCCGATATATATAAAATAAAGAACTCATAACTTCCTGAATAATTGAAATTCAGAGTTATAACCTCATGAAAATGTTAAATATAATAATCTTTGGAGCTCCGGGCTCCGGCAAAGGTACTCAGAGTGAATACCTGATTAAGAAGTATAACCTTGCACACATTTCGACAGGCGATGTTTTGCGTGCCGAAATGAAAAATGGCACAGAACTTGGAAAATTGGCCGAAGGATACATATCAAGAGGGCAATTGGTTCCTGATGATGTTGTAATAGGTATGCTGGGGCATGTGCTCGACAGCAAGAAAGACGTTGCCGGCGTGGTATTTGACGGTTTTCCACGTACGCTTCCTCAGAGTAATGCATTGGATAATCTGCTGAAAGAAAGAGGAGAAGAGGTCTCTGTCGTCGTTAGTCTCGAAGTAGAAGACCCTGAGTTGATAGATCGTCTGATAAAACGCGGACAGCAGTCGGGCCGTTCAGACGATAATCTGGAGACTATAAAATCCCGTCTCGATGTGTATAAGGATCAGACTTCCCCGCTGAAAGAGCATTACAAGAATACAGGTAAACTTGCATCGGTAAAAGGGGTAGGAACAATAGATGAAATATTCGTCCTGATATCGGAGGCTGTCGATAAAGTAAAATAATAAATTAATTATATACAGGGGAAGTTATAGATCTTGACTGATTTATGACTTCCTTTGTTGTCTAAAAAAGATAAACGATGGCAGAGTCGAATTTTATAGATTACGTCAAAATATATTGCCGCTCGGGTAAGGGCGGTAGAGGTTCTACTCATTTTCGCCGCGAAAAATATATACCGAAAGGCGGGCCCGACGGAGGAAACGGAGGAAACGGAGGAGATGTTATCCTTCGTGGAAACCGTAATATGTGGACATTGCTCCATCTGAAATATCAGCGGCATATACTGGCCGGACATGGAGAAGGAGGTTCGCGCAGGATGAGCTCAGGTAAAAGCGGTGAATCCAAAGTTATAGATGTGCCTTGTGGAACAGTCGCTTATGATGCCGAAACGGGAGAATATCTATGTGATGTGACGGAAGACGGACAGGAGGTAACGCTGCTCAAAGGTGGGCGCGGCGGTCTGGGAAATACCCGGTTCAAGACTCCTACGAATCAGGCTCCACGCTATGCGCAGCCGGGAGAGCCTTATCAGGAGCGCAAGGTTATTTTCGAGTTGAAAGTTCTGGCCGATGTCGGACTTGTAGGTTTTCCCAATGCTGGAAAATCCACACTGCTGTCTGTGGTGAGCGCCGCCAAACCCAAAATAGCAAACTATCCGTTTACCACCCTCGAACCAAAAATAGGAATTGTAGGTTACCGCGACTATAAATCGTTTGTGATGGCCGATATTCCGGGAATAATAGAAGGAGCCAGCGAGGGCAAAGGTTTAGGCCTTCGTTTCTTGCGCCATATAGAGCGCAACTCCCTGTTATTGTTTATGGTTGAAGCCGATGCCGGCGACATTCATCAGGAATACAGGATATTGCTCAACGAACTGGCTAACTACAATCCCGAACTTCTCGATAAGCGCCGTGTGTTGGCCATATCCAAATCGGATATGCTCGATGAGGAATTAATGGAGGCTTTGGCGGCTGATTTGCCCGATATACCGCATATTTTTATTTCGTCTGTTACAGGCTATAATATCGCAGCCTTGAAAGACCTGTTGTGGAACGAGCTGAATGCAAATGGTGAATACAAAAAAACATTTGAAAGCATGACTCACCGTAATCTGGATATACGTACTATAGAATTCGAGGATGACGATGATATTCCGGAGGATGACGACGATGAGGAAAATTGGGATGACGACGATGATTTTGACGCTGACTTCTATTACGGGGACGGCGAAGAATTTGAAGAAAAGTAAGAAACTGCAAAACAGACCGGTTATGAAAACGATATTATTATGGCTCGTCCTTTTCGGAGTGTTAAGTGCCAATGCTCAGACCACCGAAAATAAAAAGTATACGATATTATTGACCGGAGCATCATTTGCATCATCTAACAATGGATGGTTCGAACTCGGATGTAAATATCTTGATGCAACCCCGATAAACAAAGCTGTTCCGGGCGAAGCTATTGCCGATGCGGCGAATCATCTAATAAAGGGAGAGATGTATACAGGTCAGCAGCTCGAAAACATCGATGCCTTTGTTATAATGCAGGTTCATGATAAGGATGTAGCGAATAAATTGGGGTTGAAAGAAAAGTATCAGGACTATCCGTCTCCATTCGACAGATCCGATTATGCAGCGGCTTACGACTATGTTATTAAACGATATATATCGGATTGTTATAATTTGAAATTTGACAAAGGCTCTAAGTATTATAATACAAAGAGCGGTAAACCTGCCATTATCGTGCTTTGCACTCACTGGCACGATGCCCGCGCTGTTTATAATCCTGCCATCCGGATTTTAGCTGCACGCTGGGGATTTCCGGTCGTTGAGTTCGATAAGTATATAGGTTTCTCAAAAGAATCTTTGCATCCTGTAACAGGTATGCAATACAGCCTGATTTATTCGAATGATACGGAAAAGATAAACGGAGAAGAATTTGGCTGGCATCCGGCCGATGGGCAAGATAAATATATTCAGCAGCGTATGGCTGCTATCTTTGCAGGGTTGATGAAAACAGCTCTGCCTTTAAAACCATAATGCTTTATTCCAGAGAATATATAACGGAATCTACCCTTCTGGGAATTTGGAAAACAGAAGAAACCCGGGATGAGTTGCTTTCCATGCTTTGTCATCACGAATGGATCCAGAATATATATTCCATAAAGTCAGAGTCGCGTGTGTTGGAAATACTGGCCGCACGCGTATTACTCAAGGAGCTTCTCGGAGAAGAAAAGGAAATTTGCTATAATTCATCGGGAAAACCTTTTCTTACAGATGGATCATATCATATAAGTGTATCGCATACGCGTGGATACGTTGGCGTGGCACTGAATAAAGATAAGTTTCCGGGCCTTGACCTGGAACAAATATCCGGAAAGATATTCAGAGTGCGCAGCCGGCTTATTTCTTCACATGAGTATATCGATAGGGATAACGAATTGATACATCTGTTGTTGCACTGGTCGGCAAAAGAAGCGATGATTAAATTCCTGGATGTTGAGGGCATCGATATTCGCAGGCATTTGTTTGTTGACCGGTTTATCCCGCGCCAAAAGGGATGTTTTCCGGCTTCGGAAAGCAGGACAGAAACCCATTATCAGTTCGATGTTTACTATCGGGTGGAAAAAGATTTTGTTGTAGTTTGCCTTGAAGCGAATGCCTTTTAATAAGAGCCTGTTTCAATTTTGCCTGACAAATAAACAGAAAGATTTCGTCATTGCGAGCCTGAGAGGCGAAGCAATCCGGAGTACTCAATTCTTGGATTGCTTTGCTACACTACGTTATGCTCGCAATGACGAAGGGTATGAATATATTTGTTGTTTACTTTTTCATCAGGAAGGAAAAATCATCTTTCTCTTCCAATTCTTTCGGCTCTTGTCCATATTTAAATATCCGGGCCGGCTTTTTACCAATCAGTTTTAAGGTCTTTCCTTCAAGTTGGAGCATTGTGCCTTCGCGAAGCCCGACCACATATGTCTCCTGATTTTCCGTTATAAATTCACGTATCCGGTCTTCACGTGTTTCCCCGCCGTGACCTTTGGGGTGAGCATCCAGATAGTGTGGGTTTATCTGAAATGGAACCAGATTGATCACATCAAAACCCTCAGGGTCGATAATAGGCATATCGTTTGTTGTGCGCAGAGTAGGGCATGCAACATTCGACCCTGCACTCCATCCAATATATGGCACGCCTTTCTTTACTCTTTTGCCTATTAGCTTTATTATGCCGTTGTCCCGCATTGTCCGTACAAGTTTCCATGTGTTACCGCCACCTACAACGATAGCTTCAGCTTCTTCGACGGCTTTTTGAGGATCATCGAAATGGTGGATACTGACTACGCTGTGTCCGATTTCTTTAAAACGATTATTCACCTTTTCTTCATATTCATCATAAGAGAATGTAACCGCCGCATAGGGAATAAATAATGCTTTTACAGGCTTGTTTCCCAGAAAGTTCCTGATATTAAACTTCGGGTAATCGAGATATGCTTCGCCCTGATTTGTCGAATTGCTGATTAATAATAGTTTCATGGTTTTTATTTTGTCTTTTTTTAAGAAACTGTTTAAATTTAATAGAATATTATCATACTGGTTTACAAGCATTCACAGTATATATTTTTAACCACGGAGCCACACAGAGTTTATTTTCACGGAGTTACACTGTGTACTCCGTGATTTTTTTACTCCGTGAAACTCTGTGTTTAATTTACTGTAAATGACAGCTATATGCATTTATTCTATATAATATTTATTCTATAAAAATCAATTACCGGAACGAATTCAATTTTTGCTCCAGGCTATATTCATCCTGAACAAGTACATCACGAGGTTTGCTCCCTTGAGTCGGCCCTACAATTCCGGCAACCTCCAACTGATCCATCAAACGGCCTGCACGATTATACCCGATAGAGAATTTACGTTGGATAAGGGATGTCGAACCCTGCTGATGCACTACGATAAGCCGTGCAGCTTCATCAAAAAGAGGATCACGATCGTTAAGATCAATATTTCCAATTTTTTCTTCGCTACCCTCTCCCACATATTCAGGCAATTCGAATGCCTGCGAATATCCTTGTTGCTCGCCAATATATCTTGAAATTTCTTCAACCTCCGGCGTATCCACGAACGCACATTGTATACGTACCAGGTCGCTACCCTGCGAAAAAAGCATATCTCCACGCCCGATCAACTGGTTAGCGCCCGACATATCGAGAATCGTACGCGAGTCTATCTGGGATGTTACTCGGAATGCCATACGCGCAGGAAAGTTGGCTTTGATTGTACCTGTAATAATATTCGTTGTCGGACGCTGCGTCGCAATCACCATATGCATCCCTACGGCACGGGCCTTCTGTGCAATACGGGCAATAGGCATTTCTATTTCTTTTCCGGCAGTCATTATCAGGTCTCCAAACTCATCTATAATAATCACCAGATACGGGAGGAAGCGATGCCCCTTCAACGGATTCAGGCGACGCTTACGGAATTTCCCGTTATACTCTTTTATATTACGCACCCCGGCATTCATCAACAGCTCGTAACGGTCGTCCATCTCCTTAGTCAATGAGTTCAAGGTCTGGGTTACTTTCGTTACATCGGTGATAATCGCCTTCTCGGCATCAGGCAGTTTTGCCAAATAATGTTTTTCGATACGGGAATAAATATTAAACTCAACCATCTTAGGGTCTACAAGTACCATTTTCATTTCAGCCGGGTGCTTTTTGTAAAGCAAGGATGTGATGATAGCATTCAAGCCAACGGACTTACCCTGCCCTGTAGCTCCTGCCACAAGCAAGTGAGGCATTTTACACAGGTCGAACATGAATATCTCGTTCGTAATGGTCTTACCCAAAGCCACAGGCAAATCGAAAGCACACTCCTGAAATTTACGCGATGCGATGACCGACTGCATAGATACAATTTGCGAATCTTTATTCGGAACCTCTATACCGATAGTGCCTTTACCCGGCATTGGCGCGATAATACGAATACCAAGAGCCGACAGGCTAAGGGCGATATCATCTTCCAGATTCCTTATCTTGGAAATACGCACCCCGGCTTTCGGTATTATTTCATACAAGGTAATAGTAGGGCCGACAGTTGCCTTAATCGAAGTAATCTCAATGCCATAATTTTGCAGAGTAGTAATAATCTTACTCTTATTAGCATTCTGCTCATCCATATTCACACCTTTGCCTGCCGTATCATACACCTTCAGCAAATCCGTGGATGGGAAGTGAAAGTTAGACAAATCTTTTGTAGGATCGTATTCTTCCATTTCTTCACCTTCGGGTAGTATATCCTCAACAGCGCCCTGAGGCTCATTCGCCAGCTCAACCACGGCTGGCTCTTTTTTCACGGGAGGAATAAATTCCTCATCTTTAGGCACAACTATTTCGAATCCTTCATCTACTTTAACCGACTGTGCCCTTTTGGAGGTGCGAGGCTCAGTAATTGGGGGTAAAATATCTTGCGATTCTTCTTTCTCCGGTTCTTCTTTTTTCTTCCGTTTGAGGAAGGCAAACCAGTTTTTCCTTTCTTTTTCGGGTTCTTCCCCTATTATTTCTTCTTCATAATCAGGCTCCGGAGAGGCTCCCGAATTGAGCTTTAACGGATTCTTGAATAAACCGCGGAAGAACTCCATAGATGCCTTCTTCGTAATAATCAGAAATATTATTGACAAAAGCAATATAACCATGATCGTACCCGGCATACCCAAAGCCGCTTCCAATACCTGCTCTATATACTGTCCGTGAGCCCCTCCCCATCGAATATGGCTATCAGGAAACAGCCGTGAAAGGACAAATGCGCTTGTAATCGACCCCCAGATCAAAGCAAAAGCAAATAACAGGAAAGAACGTATTGCTGAGATGTTCAGCACACGCATAAGTTTCAGCCCCATTAATATAAAATAGACAGGGATAAGCAAAGAGAATATACCGAACCATCGATTTATTAGTATTTCGGCCGCAAAAGCTCCGGCAACCCCGGTCCAGTTACTGATCTCCTGTTTGTGAGATATCAGATCCCAAAAGAATTTATTTCCGACCTTGCTTTGATCTGCCGCGCCGGTAGCAAAAAATGAAATTCCCGCCAACAAAACATATGCTCCTACGAAAGCAAGACATACGCCCAAGAGGAACTTGGTACGTTCTTTCTTTATTGTTTCTAAAAATAAGGAAAGCTTATTTTGATTTTTCTTTTTCTGAACCGTTTTCTTTGCCATATAATGAAGTAAAGCGAACTTCCTGTTGTTTTTATTAATGAGAAACTGTTTGAGTTTTATCGAAAAATATTATTATAGGATTTGACAAAAACTTCTTAGCAATTTTTTTATGCTCTTCCCAGATGTATTTTATCCTTTTTACTTTTGGTCTAGCCCGCTAAACCTGCAAGTAAAAAGAACAAAATCCATCTGAAAACACCTATAAAAGAAGTTGCGATAAAATTCAAACAGGTTCTGAATAATTTTCAAACACAAAGATAGCTTTTTTGAAATGATTTTTATCTTTTGAAAGAGATTGAAAATAAAAAGAATAAAAATACAAAAAGAGATTAAACCTTTTATTTCTTTTAAAGTCCAAAAGTCAATTCAAAAAAATAAATTCATCTCTAGTAAAAATAAATAATGAAAAGGAATATTCCACTGCTCCTGTTTTTGTGCATACTATTCCAATTGAACGCACTATCGCAAACCGCAAATATAACAGGAATTGTATTTGACGATGCCACAAAAGAAGGCATAGAATTGGCCAGCATCCGTATATTGAACGTAAAAGACAGTACATATGTAACAGGTGGCGTTACGGCATCGGACGGAAAATTCAACGTAGGTGTAAAGCAAGGCAATTATATTGTCCACATATCTTTTCTGGGATATTTAGATCAGTATTTCAATGTAAATACCCGTACCAAAACAGCTCTGGGAAATATATACATGAGAGAGGACGGTATAATGCTGAAGGAGGCAGTTGTTACCGCACAGGCTATAGAAGTAAAAGTAATGGGCGATACCGTTGAATACAATGCTGATTCATATAAGGTGCAGGAAAGTGCTGTAGTAGAAGACCTTGTAAAAAAATTACCCGGAGCAGAAGTTGATTCTGATGGTAAAATAACAGTAAACGGTAAAGAAATAAAGAAAATACTGGTTGATGGCAAAGAATTTTTCAGCAGTGACCCAAAAGTAGCATCAAAAAATCTACCGGCACAAATGGTAGATAAACTCCAGGTTCTGGATCGTAAGTCAGACATGGCTCTGATGACCGGATTCGATGATGGAGACGAAGAAACCGTTATTAATCTAACCATCAAAAAGGGCATGAAAGAAGGCCTCTACGGGAGTACCACCGCAGGAGCAGGTAGTGAAGACCGGTACGGATTAAGCGGCATTGCCAATTATATGCGGAACGAAAGCCAGTTTACCCTTCTTGGAGGCGCCAACAATACAAACAACGAAGGATTCACCGATAATGCAGGGAACTCTTTCAGAGGTGTGAGAGGAGGAGGTATGAACTTTGGCGGAAGATACGGATTGTCCAAATCGACCAGTGGAGGATTCAACTTCGCACTCAATCCTTCCGACAAGCTCAAATGGGGAGGAAATATCCGGTACGGAGAAACAAATAATGATGTGCAACAAAGTACCTTTACCCAAACTTATATAACTGATACGATAACAGGCTTGAGGAAAGACCAATACGAAAACAGGCAAAATATTGGCGTAAATAAAAGTAACAACTTTAGCGGAGACTTTCGTTTCGAATGGTCACCCGACGCCGCTACAAAAATAATATTCAGTCCTAATTTTCAATATGGTAAAAACACAAATATTCAAAAAAGTGACTATTTTACCTCATTGGTTAATCCAACAGATACTGTAAACTGGGGCAACTCGGAAACATATTCCGAAGGAACCAACAAGAACTTGTCGGGGAGACTGGAAGTAAGCCGTGAATTAGGGAAAAAAGGGCGAGTCCTCAGCTTTAGTCTGTCAGGCGGCTACAATGACCTGGAAAGCGATGGAGCCAACGGGTCTGAAACTACATACAAGGTATTGAGTGGAGACTCAATTGGCGCTAAGGATCAGATTTATAATCTGAAAAATGACGGTTACAACTGGCGGGCATATGCATCGTATGTAGAACCTATAGGGAATAACAATTTCCTGCAACTTACGTATTCATTCAGAAGGAACCATACAGAATCGGACAGGAACACCTTTATGAATGATGGTTTAGGAAATTATACAGATATAGATCCCACTGCGACAAAAAAATTGGAGAACGATTTTACTAATCAGGAAATAAGGGCGAACTTTAAGGCTGTGCGTGAGAAATATGATTACACGATTGGATTGGCACTGCAACCTTCAAAGATGAAAAGTGTTACCAGCACCCCTAAAGAAACTAAACCCACATCGAATAACGTGTTCAACTATGCACCGATCGCCCAGTTCAACTATAGATGGAGTCGCCAGAAAAATTTAAGAATCAACTACGATGGCTCTACCGATCAACCATCGGCCACCCAATTATCTGATATAAGGGACGAATCGAACCCATTGAATATAACATATGGTAATCCGAACCTCAAACCGTCGTTCAGCAACAGATTCCGAGTGCGTTACCAAAACTTTAATCCGGAACAAGGCAGTATGACGGGACTTTTTGGGAATCTCAACTTTACGCTTAACGATATTGTAACAAAGACAATTGTCGGAGATAATGGAGCCAAAGAAAATACGTACGATAACATCAATGGTAACTGGAATGCCAATCTGCGGATGATGATGAATAAACCGTTATCGAACAGAAAATTCTCAATAAACTCAGGTACGGGCGGAAGTTATCAGCAAAACAATGGTTATACAAATGGAGATAAAAACACAGCTTCCACATTCAACCTTTCCGAAAATCTGGGTATTCGTTACCGTTCCGATTTCGGCGCTTATGGAGATGAAAAAAGGGCTAATAATATAGACTTGTCGCTAAGGGGAAATTTTGGATACAACAATGCCGTCAACAGTTTAGAATCTTTGAAAGACATGAATCTGAATACTTTTGATTATGGAGGTGCTTTTGAATCAACGCTTCAGTTATATTTCGGTCTGACATTCAGTACAGACATCAGATATACTACCAATTCAGGATATTCCAACGGATATAAAATAAATGAATGGTATTGGAATGCTTCAATTGCTCAACAGTTATTTAAGGCAAAGAACGGCACACTCAAATTCAGTATCTACGACATATTGAAACAAAGAGATAGTATTGTTTCACAACCTAATGTTTCATCCAGATCGTACGTACAATCTACATACAATACACTACCCTGCTACTTTATGGTCAGTTTCTCGTACCGTTTCCAGATTTTCAAAGGCGGAGCTAAGCAATCCGATCTGGATGATGAAGGCGGAGGCGGCTGGAGAGGCAGAGGCCCTGGCGGCCCGGGAGGAAGAGGTCCGGGTGGACCCGGTGGTCCGATGATGTAAAACTTAACGACTGATTGAGAAACTGTTTGAATTTTATAGCAAATCTTTTTCTAATCCTAGAATAATCTTTTTCGCTAAAATTCAAACAGTTTCTCTGTATTTTCTCATATATTTAGTGAACCTGCATTTGATTAATAGTGAGCTTCTACTGCATTCCAATCTATAATTTTCCACAACTCAGCTAAGTGGTCGGCGCGACGGTTTTGGTAATCCAGGTAATATGAATGTTCCCACACATCAAATCCGAGTAGCGGAGTTAATCCTTTTGTAACAGGGTTTCCTGCATTTGCTTCTTTTGTTATTTGCAATTTGCCGGCGCTGTCTTTAGCTAGCCATACCCATCCCGAACCAAACAGGCTAACACCTGCTGCATTAAATTCTTTTTTGAAATTTTCGAACGAACCGAAAGCGGCATTGATCGCCTCAGCCAATTTCCCTTTAGGTTCGCCTCCCCCGTTAGGGCTGAATGAAAGGAAATAGATGTTATGGTTCAGTGTTTGTCCTGCATTGTTGAAAACAGCTCCGTCACTTTCTTTTACTATTGTTTCCAAATCTGCATTTTCGAACTTTGTACCTTGAATAAGGTTATTCAGGTTTGTGATATATGCTTGAAGGTGCTTTCCGTAATGGAAATCAATAGTTTGTTGACTGATAACCGGTTCTAAGGCATTTGTTGCATACGGCAACTTAGGTAATTCAAATTTCATAGCTTTTGTTTTTTGATTGTTATTATTAGGATTTATATTCTGTGCATATGCAGAACTTATAAATAGCCCCGATAGCATTATGCATGTAAAATATATTTTTTTCATACCTTGAGTCTTTTATTAGAAACTGTAAATTTAACAATCTTGATTCAATATTTGTTTATAAAGTGATCAATAATCCTCATCAATTGTTTTTAATATTATATTTTTAAAATCTATAATGCAGGATATGTTCCATAAGCCGGTATAGCTGCCCAGAGCTATATTATTTGCTGCACACGCATCAATAACCGCTTTTCCGGCAACAGCGGCCGGCCTTAGGAAGTTACTGTCATCGAGGCTTTCAGAAACTGTTTGAATTTTATAGCCAATTTTTTTATAGGTATTTTCAGATGGATTTTGTTCTTTTTGCTTGCAGGTTTAGCGGGCTAAACCAAAAGGAAAAAGGATAAAATACGCTAAAA
>JAISES010000125.1 GCA_031263965.1 Prevotella sp.
AAAACTAACTTGGAGGTATCCGTGTAAAAATCTGTCGGACGACGGCATATATTGTGAATTATGATAAAAGAAGAAGTAAAGGTATTTAAAGACCCGGAAGCCTTAGCTCAGGGTTTTACTGAATTTTTATTAAAGTTATCGGATGTTTATCCGCAAATAAATCTGGCTTTGTCGGGTGGGACTACCCCAAAGGTCATCTTTGACTATTGGGCTGAACATTGCAGAAAAACTATCGATTGGAAACGGATTAATTTCTTTTGGGGAGATGAGCGTTGTGTTCCGCCTGAAAATGTGATGAACAACTACGGAATGACAAAAGATCATCTGTTTGATAAAGTCCCGGAAATCAACTCCAACAGCATTTATCGGATACATGGGGAAAACGAACCGGAAGAAGAGGCGCAATGGTATAGCAAAATATTATTGGGTAAGTTGATGCAGAGGCTAGACCTGCCTAGCTTCGAAATGGTTATGCTTGGATTAGGGGATGACGGGCATACCGTATCTATATTTCCTGATCAAATCGAATTGTGGGATAGCAAAGACATATGTGTAATAGGCGAACATCCGGAAAGCGGTATGCAGCGCGTGAGTTTGAGCGGTAGAGTTGTAAACAACTCACAATATGTGGTTTTTCTTGCTACCGGAAAAAACAAAGCTGAGAAAGTCAGGGACATTATTAAAAACAGAAAAGACTTCATCAATAAATATCCGGCGGCCAAAGTAAATCCTAAAAAAGGATACTTATACTGGTTTCTGGATGAAGAGGCAGCAAGTCTGCTATGGCAATAAAATAAATAAGAAAAAGCCCATCTTGGAAAATTCCGATGGGCTTTATAATTATCTTAGAACTATTTCCTCATTTTAATTACAGGTATAAAACTTTCCAGTAGAGAACTTTTACCCATTGAAACTGAACTTTTTACCATAGAAGCATTTCTAACAAAAAAAGCCTTCTGATTATTATTTATATAGGTATGATCTGTTGGTGGATAATAAAAAGCTGTAGAAAATATTTCACTGTTATCATCAAGATTTATTGATCTATGGGTTTCAAGAACAGGGTAACGATACCCTTTCACATACCATTTATAAATAGTATATTCTTGTTCCTTACTTTTCGAGTTATTAGTATAATCTATTGTTTGTACAAATTTTGTTCTCAAAACATTCGGATATGTGCCTGTAGGCAATACAATTGTTCCATAACCATCAGCTTTTATCTCGCCATATCCTTTGGATTCCATATCTACAGTTGCAGAATATAAGGCTGTAGTTTTATAATCTGATTTATGGTAACTATTGTAATACATAGGATATATTCCGATGATCATTCTTGGTTCATATTTTAGGATAACAGTAGGATTCTCATGCCCAAGAGCTTGTAACAGATCATCTTTTACTTGAAAATAATACATTGTATTGTGTTCAGTGCAGACATAAAGGCTATTGGTAGTCGTTTCGTCGACCTTGAAGCGATCTTTTCCTAAAATATATACATTCTCATTACTATCAAAGGGAGGTTCGCTATAAACAACCTCATAATCATCGTTGATAACGTTCAAACTACTAAAATTCCACGTTATATTTTCACCGCCCTCTCTTGGATTTACATATTCAACTTGCTTTTTTTTCAGTCTATCCCCTATTCTGGGGCTATTGTCCCTTTCATTTAATTGATAAGGATTATTCTCATCCACCTCAATATATCTACTTTGACGAACAATAATCTTTATAGACTTTGAACCTGCTGTAATAAAAACTGTTGCCAATCTATCCGTTTTATTTTTATTTTCCGATACCAGAATGGATAATGATCCATTGTCCATTCCACTTGTTTTGTCTATCTTACACCAATCAGGATTTGATGATTGCACAGTCCATTTTGTATTCGATTTAATTATTACGGATTTTGATGAGGCTCCGTACATGAAGGACATAATCGATAATGATGTAAAATCTTCATTAGAAAAATGTAAGATTATATTTAGAGGTTCTTGTTTCAACTTCAAACCCTCTGTTTTACTTCCTGCTTTTATCTGAATATCGGCAAATCTCTCATCATCGACATAATTTTTATCTACAGTCACGGTTATCTTAGTATTTCCAGAACCATTCGGACTACTTAATGCACACCACTCTGGGATATCTGTTATTTCCCATGCTTCGTTAGAGATTATATCAAATGAATCTCCTGCATCAGAAGGTTCTGCTTCAAAAATCATCTCCTTTTTTGACAAACCAAGTATCACATTCTTAGCAAATTGTTTTATATTCAGCGTACTTTCTTTATCTCTAATCACTATCTTCAATACAACCAAGCGGTCTTCTTCTTTTGGATTTTCTTTTACTTTGATTACGATTTTCTTATTTCCATTACCTTCAATATAATTTAATGTAACCCAATCTGGAACGCCATTTATTTTCCAAGCTGAATTAGATTCGATTTGAAATTCTTTAGATTCTTCATTTGGCGAAAAAATAAGCTCAGAGGGCGATACCTTAAGTATTTTTTCATCCTCTTCATTTGAGGAACAGGAAAACAAGCAAAAAATAAGTAATAATAAAAACAGATTGACTCTCATAGTATTCAGATTAGATAGTAGTTTACGAAACAAAGTTAAGAAATATTAGCGAAACACAAAAGTTTATCGATATACTCCCGGTTATTCGACAGCCGGGGTACTTTATTTTGTCCACCGAGTTTTCCTATAGATTTGAGCCACTCATTAAATGTTCCCTTTGGAAGGTTACGTACAACGGGTGCGCCTAAAGATAGATTGTAAGACCGTTTGGCTTCGTAATCCGAATTTACTTTCTTCAGATTTACATCCAATTCTTCGACAAACTTATCTAAACTATCCGGCTCTACGGAAAATTCTATCAGCCACTCGTGAGCACCGGTGTTATCATCTCCAAAGTAGACAGGTGCGGCAGTATATTCCAGTATTTGTGCACCGGTAGCCTTACAAGCTTCGGATAATGCCTTCTCTGCATTATCGATAATTAGTTCCTCCCCAAAAGCATTGATAAAGTTCCTGGTACGGCCGGTTATACGGAATAAATAAGGATTGGCGGAAGTAAATTCAATCGTATCTCCGATCATATACCGCCAGAGCCCGCCATTTGTAGAAATCAAGACGGCATAGTTCTGCCCCGTCTCCACTTCTTCCAGCGTCAAAGTTTTCGGATTTTCACTATCCCATTCACTCATCGGAACAAATTCGTAATAGATACCGCTATCCAACATCAAAAGCATGTCTTTAGAATCGTTGGAAAACTGCACTCCGAAAAAGCCTTCCGATGCATTATATGTTTCCCAATAGTACATATCGGGTTTGTGTATCAATTTCTTATATTGTTCTTCAAAAGGAGTAAAACGGACTCCTCCATGAAAAAAGACTTCCAGATTGGGCCATATATCTGTTAACTCGCGTCCTGTATCGGCTTTAATCTTTTTCAGCAGAACGAGCAACCATGACGGAACTCCCATGAAAGCTCTCACATCGTTTTTGACAGCATAATCCGTCAGAGCCTGCAATTTTTCTTCCCAGTCGGGCAAGAGAGAAATACTTTCGGGAGTACGGCTCCTTTTTGCCCAAAAGTAAAGATTTTTGATCAGGATGGCCGATATATCACCTGTAAAAACACCACCGCCTATACTGTTTATCTGCTTGCTCCCTCCGAGAACAAGCGTCTTACCAAAGAAAAATTTAGCTTTTGGGTTAGCTTGCCCATATATAGCCAGCATTTGCCCGCCACATTTGTAATGTCCTTTTACCAGAGATTCCTTTGTAACAGGAATATATTTACTCTTATCCTCCGTTGTTCCCGACGACATGGCAAACCATTCTACCGGCCTATTCCACAATACATTTTGTTGCCTGTCAACCAGTATTTTATCTAGGTACAGGCGCAAATCCTCATAACGAAATACAGGAAGTTTATTCCTGAAATCATCTTTATTTTTAATATTTGAAAACTGGAATTGTTGCCCTATATAAGTTTGCTCCCCATTACGAAGGAGATAAGACAGAATTTTCTCCTGCGTACCGACCGGATCATTGATGAATCTTTCGACCTCCCTGTATTTAAAGTCCAGATATTTACGGGCAATATTGGCGATCATCCTATTTTGCTGATTCTTCGCAGCCTATCTTCGTCTATAACCTTTATTTTACGGCCATCCATAGTGATAATATGTTCATCGACGAATGTGGACAAAGTGCGTATGGCATTAGACGTAGTCATATTCGACAAATTAGCTAAATCTTCACGCGACAGGTAAATACTGATGGTTGCTCCATCTTCTTCCAAACCGTAATTTTCGATAAGAAATATAAGAGACTCGGCTAATCGCCCCCTTATGTGTTTCTGAGTAAGGTTCACAACCCTTTCATCCGCAATCCCCAGATCGGTAGAAAGTTCCCGTATAAAAAACATTCCCAGCTTTGGATTCGCAAACACAATCTCTTCTATTAACGGCATCGAAATAAAGCAGATGGTAGACGGCTCGAAAGCCGATGCAGCGGTAACATAGGGTTGATCGGCAAAAAATGCCCGGTAACCAAAATATTGCGACGGGCGGATCATTCTTATTATCTGGCTTCGCCCTCCTACTCCTTCTTTATATATTTTCACCTTACCCTTACAAAGGCACATAAGCTCTTGAGGCACTTCCTCTTCCCTGTATATCACCTCATTTTTTTTGTAAGTAAGTATTTTCGCATTCGCCGAAATAATAGAATGTTCTTTATCATTCAGCAAATTCCATATTTCGGGGATACTTTCCGACAAACTAATAACATTACCGTTATCTGTAACCATACTTAGCACAATGATATTGGATCAAGTTTTTATACTTCTTAAAAACAAAGTTAATATTATTTTATTATGAAATATGTTGCAAAACATATTTTTAACTCATTTCATTGCTAATTATTCACTTTATAGCCATAGGCCTCCACAGAATAAATTGACATTTCTCTTTGAATATTACAATAATAAGACTAATTTTGCACCACTAAAAATAAAAGCGTTCCGGCGCACTTTATCTATATAAAAATAATCGTATAACAATAACTATAATAACCCGTTAAGATGAACATATCTCTAACAAATACTGATAGCGTGAATGCTATTTTGCAAATAAGTGTTGCGAAAGCAGATTATCAGGGAAAAGTGGAAAGTGCGCTTAAAACATTCCGTAAAAAAGCCAATGTGCCCGGATTCCGCCCGGGAACAGTACCCGTGGGCATGGTAAAAAAAATGTACGGCAAATCCATTTTGGCTGAAGAAATAAACAAGATAGTAAGTGAAAGCCTTTACGACCATATCAGGGAAAACAAATTGAATGTGCTTGGAGAGCCTCTGCCAAACGAAGAAAAGCAACAACCTATCGACTTTTCCACAGAGGGAGATTATGACTTCTATTTCGATATCGCACTTGCTCCCGAAATAAAGCTGAACCTGACAAAGAAAGACAAAATATCGTATTACGCCATTGATGCGAATGAAGAGTTTGTAGACAAGCAGATAGAATCATACAAAGCGAATTATGGCAAATACGAAAAAATAGAAGAAGGAGCAAAAGAGACCGACCTTATAAGGGGTGTTATTGCCGAATTAGAGGATGGACAGGTAAAAGAAGGCGGAATCAATGTGGAATCGGGCATAGTAATGCCGTCTTACATGAAAGACGCTGATGAACAAGCTAAATTTGCAGGTTCAAAAGCCGGAGATATTATTGTTTTCAATCCGGGAAAAGCTTATGAAGAAAACGAAACTGAAATAGCCTCGCTTTTGCACATAGATAAAAATACTGTTGAAACAATTGCTCCTGAATTCCGGTTTACAGTAACTGAAGTGACCCGCTATCAGGAAGCCGGTCTCGACCAGGACTTGTTTGACAAAGTATTTGGCGCAGGAACGATAAAAGATGCCAATGAATTTAAAGCAAAAGTAAAAGAAACTATCGCCGCCCAATTCGCTCCGGATAGCGACTACAAGTTCTTACTTGATGCAAAAGAGCTTCTTGAAAAGAAAACAGGCAACCTGCAGTTTCCTGATGCTTTCCTGAAAAGATGGCTGCTTGCCACAGGAGAAGAAAGAACAGCCGAATCGCTTGAGAATGACTACCCTAAAATCATAGCAGATCTGAAATTCCATTTGATAAAAGAACAAATAGCAAAGGACAATGACATCAAAATAGAAAAAGATGACATGAAAACGATTGCTTTGCAGGCAACAAGAGCCCAGTTTGCTCAATATGGAATGACGAACCTTCCTGATGAGATGTTGGAAAACTATGCGAACGATATGCTAAAGAACAAGGATAATGCGCGCAATCTGCTAGACCGCGCAATGGAAAACAAGATTATCGATGTTCTGAAAACAAAATTGGGCGTGGAAGAAAAAACAATCTCACTTGACGAATTCCGTAAATTCTTTGAAAAGGAAGAGGAAAAAGCATAACAAATAATGAACTACCCCGCCGCAAGCGGACGGGGTAGTTCATTGGTGTAAATTTACTTTTGACGCACTCTCCTGCTAATATTTAGTTTGTATTTTAGAAGCTGTTTCTTAATTATTCGCAACCTCTTTTGCTTTGGCCGGTGCAGAAAGAGTGGCTTTATATAACTGTGGATCGTTCAATACTTCTATAGCCTTGGCAACTTCCCTGTCGTGTTGAAGATCATATTTAGCAACGCCCTTTTGGAAATAATATCTTCTGATTATTTCAGTGTTGATCAGTTGTGAGATAGGTTCTTTGAAGGTTTCCATGTCCCTGTCCAGATTTGGAACCAGCTTTGCTTCCAAAGCTTTAAATTCAGTTTCGGAGTCTTTCATATAGCCTTCAAATTCCATGACCTCCTTCAAGGAAACCATTGATTTTTCACTTATACGGTCATATTGAAAGTCTTTTGACTTGACAAATTCTTTAAAATCTTCATAGTCCTTGTCTGTAATAGAAAAATTCTCAGGGCTATCGATTGTTTTGTGGTTCTGCACCCAATTGTTCACCCAATCAAAAACGATATACTGGTTAGCCAGATAGAATGTAATTGTAGGAGTTTTTACTTCATCTAACGTTATATCGGGAGAAACACCTCCACCATCTCTTACGGGCCTCCCTGCCTCTGTATAGAACACTGTGGTAAGGCTATCGGGAATACGGCCTACGCTCCCATCGGCATTTCGATGCGAATAGTCGATCGCTTGTACACATCGGCCGCTAGGGATGTAGTATTTAGACGTAGTAACTTTCAAGCCTCCTCCATAAGGCATTTCCCGGGGCGTTTGTACAAGCCCTTTGCCAAATGTGCGTTCCCCGATCAATACTGCCCTGTCCATATCTTGCAGTGATCCGGCCAGGATTTCCGATGCTGAAGCAGATGAGCGGCTTGTTAATATAACCAATGGTATTTCAGTGTCGTTTGGTTCTAAAGTGGTACGGTATGTCCTATCCAGTTGTTTAAGCTTTCCTTTTGTAGATACTACTACCTTTCCTTTTGGTACGAACAGGTTCACTATTTGTACCGCCTCTTCCAAAACACCTCCTCCATTTTGCCTCACATCGATGATTATGGATGTTGCCCCTTGTTTTTTTAAGTCAAAAAAAGCATTTTTTATGTCTGAGGATATTTTGTCTGTAAAAGTGGAAAAGTTGATATATCCGGTGTTCGGGCTTACCATTCCGTAGTAAGGTATAATATCCATGGATATTTTTTCTCTGGTAATTTTCAGGGTTACCGGTTTTTTTTCTCCCTGGCGTTCTACCGTAACTACAATAGTAGTGCCCGGTTGTCCTTTCAGGTTACTGCTAACATAGCTGTTTAGGGTAAGTCCATATGCTTCTCCATCTACTTTGTCGCATTTGGTCATGTCTTTCCCGTCTATAGATAATATTTTGTCTCCTGTTTTCAATCCGGCTTTTGCTGCAGGACTGTTTTCGTAAGGTTCTATAACGGTAACTCTATTATCTTTGTACGAAATCACAGCGCCTACCCCTGCATACTCACCGGTAATTTGGGTGTTGAACTCCTTCATTTCTTCTTCATTGAAGTATTCCGTATAAGGGTCGAGGGTATTAAGCATATTATCCAATCCCGAACGTACAGTTTTATTTATATCAATACTATCGACATAGAACATGTCTATTTCGCGTAAAGCCGAGTTGAATATATCCAAGTTTTTGTTAATGTCGAAGTAGCGTTGTTGCTGTTTGTTTTTATCAGTGTTGCTTTGAGATTGGATATGCCCTATTCCGGTGAGTAGAAGCATCAGAATAATTGCAGCTATTTTGTTATTCATTCTATGATATTCTTTATATGTTTTACGCAAAGGAAATACTTTTTTATTAGAAACTGTTTAAGATACTGTTCGAATTTTAACGAAGAATATTATTATAGGATTTGAAAAAGACTTCTTAGCAATTTTTTTATGCTCTTTTCAGCGTATTTTCCCCTTTTTACTTTTGGTTTAGCCCACTAAACCTGCAAGCAAAAAGAACAAAATCCATCTGAAAATATCTATAAAAAAAATTTGCTATAAAATTCAAACAGTTTCTAAATTTTGTAGCAAATCCTATAATAATATTCTTCGTTAAAATTCGAACAGTTTCTTATTGTCCGGCTATAATAAGTACATATTATAAAATATCGATTTTATGCTATTTAATTGTCGATTTTGTGCTATCGCTTTATGAATGTTTAGCTTAATTTTGAATTATTAACACTAAAAGAGTAAGTCATATAAAATACTACTGTTCTTTTACTATATAAATCAAAGTACATATATCAACTGA
>JAISES010000080.1 GCA_031263965.1 Prevotella sp.
TCCCCTTGGCGCCTTCCAAGCGAAGGCGAAGGAAACTATCCTTTGATGTATTGGGAGAGCGCAGAGTAATGTTTGCTCTTCTTGGTTGAGATTTGCGGATCAAGTCCGCAACGCAATGACAAGACATTTGATTAAGGATTAAACAGCAACCTTATATTATGCCGGAGGGGGGATTTGAAGAGTATTTCATAAAACCCCTCAATACGGGAAAGCCTATCAATTAACCTTCTAACTCATCATGGTACTTCATGGGATACCATCATTTGTTATCAAAAATGTTATCCGAAAATGCAATATCACCTGTCAGCATGGTTGGTTAGTCTATGCCCTAGAGCCGAATTCCCTTATATAGATCTGAGATAAGATCAAGGAACGGTAGCGATTTCTTTCAATATCCAATCAAGATGAAAGCGTGTACTACCCCTTTGTTCGATTACAGAGTATCTTTGAACAATCATTTCTCTAAGTTTTTCTATCTTACGACATCCAAAAAGCACCATGAATTCCTCAGCATAACTTTTAGATTTACACCGCTGAAGAAAATATGAAAGATCTATATATGTAATATTAAATTGTTCTTTAACCAATCCGCGTGGATACCAACGATCTTGGATTAATGCTAAAATTATATCCGTTTCAATCAGATCGTTATTTGTAATCCATTTTGGAAGATCTGCGTTTAACCATTCAGGTTGCTTTCCAGAGCAATTACAAAAAATAAAAAATTCATAATAATTATTAACTCTATTAGGAGAAGTTATGTAATATGATTTAAACAGTATTTCGCATATATCTTGAAACCTCATCTTTTTCATCAAATACGCGACAGTAATAATAAATATCTTCCCCGCAATAAATTGGGAAACCGTATTCCCGTCATCTCGGCTAATACTATATAATTTTTCAAGAAAAGAATGGAATGGTTTAGGGTTAAAAACACCAGCATCAAGCGATAGTTTTAGTAGTTCACAATAGTTGTTTATAGATTGTGTTGTCTTATTAAGATCTGTTTCCTTATCAGAGTTGAATACTTCAACCTCCTCGCAAAACAGCTCAAAAAATTTATCGATCTCTCCACCAACTCTCCTGCTTTCTTTTTCAATAAGCGATTTTAACTTCCTAAAATGTATCCTTGTCTTACCGCTATTGTAGCTTATGCTGTCAAATACAGGCAATTCCCCTAGTGGAGGTTTGATACACTCTGGTTTTTCTAATATGCAGCGTATAAGTTGTTCATATCTGTTGTAATAACCGTCACCACTCATGTCAATGTGGTTTGTATGCTTTAGAAAGGTTGGTAAATATGCATTGCCTTCGTCATCCTTATCTTTAACTATAGGGATAAATTTGGTTTGTTCCGCCTTGCCGTATAATTCTGGAGTTATAATTTGAGTTTCGGTTCCAACACCTCCTTTTCTTTCGTTTGCTTTTTCAGTGTATTTTTTGCTACATATCAATAAAACTTTGTCAACATCCTGAGCGCCTATGTTTTCTTCCATAAAGTGGTATATATCGTTCCCTTCTTTTAGATCCCAAAAATCAGCGACAATTACAATCCCATCTGAAATCAGGGCATGAGCTAAATCAACAACCCAATTTCTGTCGCCCCACTCATAGGAAATAAAAACTTTTGGATGTTCTTTCCCATCAATAGCTATTATAATACACTCCTTATGTCTATTAAGTACTCAGTTATAATAATATTTGGCTATAATTATTGTAATTATAGAATCATTTGTTTCTTTCTTTTGATAACATAATACATCAATTATTTTGAAAGTAAAGCAATTATCTTGCTTCACCTTACTTCGCTACACAAACCACACATTTAGCCCGCCAACTGTTACGAACAGTTGTCAATCGTTTGCACATAATAACGCTCACATGCAAACGTCCGCCGATACGATCACTCCGCCATTATTGGGCAGAGGGCATGGAATAACCTTGTTTTTAGATGTTTAATTAAAAGGACAAGGAATGAAAAAGAATAAGCAAGGGGTTGATCTTTCCCCCAGCGATACAGATACGCAAGATAACTGCCATTATAATGGCAACTCGCAACGATATTGTATTATCGGCTACTGTATAGATACCTGCATTATACAGGTTTGGTTTTACCCTTTTGCAGGGTAAAACGGCAGAAGCGCAATGCTCCGGCTCAAAAGAATATGATAGGCTATCATATCTTTTTCGCCTAAGCAATATCCCGCGTTCCAGATGTCCTGTATTTTTTTGATGTCCAGATGTTCGCAACGGCAAAAACGCTCCGATTGTCCCGTTTATCGCCATCTGTCCGGTAGGACAGATGGCTTGCCTCGCATCTGCTAACGCAGTGATTGCAAGGCTTTCGGGACAACGGAGACGCGCCGTAAATCCGGCGCGTGCCGTTTGTCCGTTATCATTTTTTAATAAAAAAATAACGGACAATCGACTACTCTTTTTTCCGTGTCAGTTGTAACTGCCGCAGAAAAAACTCATAGAGCCCGCGTCTCATTCGACGGGCACCCGTCTCATACCGCCGCCAAGCGCCGACCGTCACGCCTATCAGCCGTGCCGCCTCGGCTTTTGTCAGCTCTCCGCGCCGAGTTGTTATCATTGATGGAGTTATTGTATTAGGAATGGCTATCAACTCTTTGATGCCATTAGCTTTCAGTTCAAAGAGTTTACTCTGCGCCTCCGGCATTTTTGTCTCACCTTTCTCCCATCTCGCCCAAGTCTTTGGGTTCACCTTTAACAATTTCGCTGATTGCGTCTTTGTGAGTTTGAATCCCTTACGTAGCTTGCATAATTCGCTTTCCGTTTCCATTTTCATTATTTGCCTCTATTATTTCTTCTAAATTATTTAAGAATGAACTCTGATCCCAACATAAGAAAGGGAGTTGCCTCCCCCTCTTAAAATGATAAAAGCCTGTCTATTATCTTGGCGGGTGAGTTCCGCCAGAATTTCTCTGTAATACCTGATGACACGTCTTGCAGCCCCGCGTTATATAGTCGCTCCCGTAAGAGCTTCCCATGGTGGCAGGGGTGTGACAGCGGACACAGTGCTGACCCGTCTGACCCGCGGCGTCGCCCGTGCGGTTATATAAGTTGCCGCCCCAGCCCATCGTATGCGTCGAAGGCTCGGATATCTCATGGCATTCATCGCAGAAAGCGCTGTCGGTATGGCATGCCGCGCAGGTGTTCCGGCTCCACATAGCCTTCTGGGCGTGACCACGGTTCACGTAAGCGCTCGTGTGATCCCTCGGCTTTGTGTCCTCATGACATCTTATGCAGTCAAGCCGATC
>JAISES010000136.1 GCA_031263965.1 Prevotella sp.
AAAACTAACGCAATAAATCCTGCTATATAAAACTGATTTTCGGAAGCCTTATTATCAGTAAGGTTTGTAATCCACATAGCAGCAATAAATCCGACAGTACCCCAAACACGAATAGGAGGAAAGTGCTTTATGGTATCTAATGCATTTCTGTTTAAAACACTATATGCAACCGAGTTAGACAGCGATATAGTAGGCATATAGAAAATCATTGCGAGCAATATAACCCAAAAGAACACAATGGGATCGTTTACGAAAGGTAACGAAAGAAAAGTAGCCCCGCATAACAGGTGTAATATTCCGTATAATCGTTCGGCATTGATCCAGCGATCGGCAATGATACCGCACAGGGTGGGCATAAAAATGGATGCTATACCCATTGTAGAAAAGATAATTCCAAAATCTTCGCTTTGCCAGTGTTTTGTACTGAACCAGTAATTGCCAATTGTGATCATCCATGCTCCCCAGACAAAGAATTGGAGAAAATTCATGAAAATTAAACGGATTTTTATGCTCATCATAGTATTAATTATTTATATATTACTTCTTTACTTTTTCTAATTCGACTTCGATTTTACCGACATTAACGCCGTACCGTCCGGTTTGATAAACCAGAACATCTTTTCCTGAAAGGTTTTTCCGCATATCCGGCTCTTTCATAAATGTATGCGAATGCCCTCCGATTATGATATCCAGATATTCGGATTTTCCGGCCAGTACCTGATCGGTTCCGTATCCCGCATGCGAAACACAAATAATAAGATCGCATCCTTCTTTTTCCTTTAGTAGCGCCGCATACCGATTGACTGTCTCAATTATTGGGCTAAAAGCCATCCCTGCGTATTTATCCTTTTGTACCAAGCCTTCGGGATCGACGCCAACACCGATGATCCCAATCTTCAGCCCGAATCTGTTCAATATGATATACGGCTTCACCATATCTTTGAGAATAGTCTGCGAAAAATCGTAATTACAGCACAGGATAGGAAAATCAAGCCTTTCGAAAATCATCTTCATCGTATCCAAGCCGTAATCGAATTCATGGTTGCCTATAACCGTCGCGTCATATTTCATCAGGTTCATGGCATCAACTTCAGCCCGCCCTTTAAACATATTAAAATAGGGTGTTCCCTGTACAAAGTCTCCGGCATCGATCAACAGGACATTCTTTTCTACACGATGGACACTGTCGATAATAGCTTTCCGGTTAACTACACCTCCCTGGCCCGGGTTGTACTTGTCTGATGCCGGCAAAGGCTCCAAGTGACTGTGCGTATCATTCGTGTGAAGAATAACAAGCTTCTTCTGAGCTGATGCGCTAAGGGATAAACAAAGGATAACAAGTACGTATATATATTTCTGTTTCATTTCCGTTCTAAATTATTCAATTATAATGCGGCCGTCTACTTTGGACGCTATCTTTTCGCCGTTCTTTGCCTTTGCTTTTATATAATCCATCATAAAATCGCGCAACGTCAGCCCTGTACTCGTAACGGATTCCGCTTTTTTCAACGCTTTCATACCATCGTTCCCCTCTGCCAGATAATCTAAGGTAACGACAGTATAAGTTTTATTCCGGTCTACCGGAAGCCCGTTGATTTTTGCATCTTGCAGTTGCTTATCTTTTATTACAAGCTTCACATTCCCTGATATGCCTGCGCCCCCTATACCGGCATAACCATCAAATACTTCTTTCAGGTTACTGCCCTTGATACGGACTACAACCAACTCGTTTTCGAAAGAATATGTACTGAATACATCGCCTACTGTTATATCCCCTTCAGGAACAGGCGACCGATGTCCATGCACATTCATCATTGTCAGGTCTACAGGTTGTCCGCCTGTATATTCAGTATCCAAACCCAGCATCACATCCGAGGTAAAATTGGTAAGCAGGCTTTCGGGTTTCCCGACAACCATATACTGCGCAGAGCTTCCTATCACCTGACCCATAACTTCCTGCATCCGATGCTTATAATAAGCCACCGTATCGGCCATTCTTTTGTCAGGATTATTTGTACCGGTTACAGGAATATATTCCCCTTTCATCGAAGTCGCAACATATTGTTGAGTAGAGCAAGAGAGGAATAATGTGATCAATAAAGAGACAAGTAGTATCTTTTTCATAAACGAAATTTTTAACCCTCAAATATAAACAATTATAGCTAAAAAAGCCATAAAGAAGTAATATATATCACTGAAAAACAAGAAAGCTGCGGAAATGAATCCACAGCTTTTTTACTGTTTAATTCATGTCGCGTTATTGAGCAACCTCGGATCTTCCGTCATTGGATTCGCGACTGACGAATTTCCATTCTTTATCGCCAGTACATTGGAATGTGTAAGACCAATAGACATTGTTGGCTGCTCCCGGCTCCATATATATCAATAAATTATCGATACGGGCCATTTGTTCTACGCCGCTTATCATTGGTTGCGCATCAGGGAATTTTATTGTCAATAAGATAATCAAACCCTGTATTGTCCGTTCGTTCATAAAGCCGATCTTTTCGCTCGGTGTACCGCTTGCCGGATATGTCTTATCTTTGCTGCGGTCTACTTCGCGATACGAAACGTTTCTATAATTTGCACTAAAGCCGTAATAGTATTCCGAATCTTTATATGTTTGATTAACTATTTCCGGATTTTCAGGGGATAACAGATTTTCCTGCACATAAGTTACAACTAACATATAATCTTCTTTAACCGGTGTTAGTATAAGCGTAGGATCGTATATCCAGGCTTTTTTACCTTCCAGTTGAGCATATACAAACTGGGAAGTCTGGTTCGACAGCGTTGTATTCAACACCCAGGTCCCGCTTGTAAATGTATATTTATCTGCATAGAATTCACCGGCTTTTGTTCTATATACAAGCACCTTTTCAGTACCTTCCACCCCTATCGCATTTCTTACCAGATATTGAGGGAGAAGATCTTTAGCCTGAGCTGCGTTCATGATATTTGTAGTTATTTCTAACTTAGCATAATCGGCCGGTTGAAGTGTAATAATATTCGAACCAACCTTTTTCCACACGCCGCCAGAGTATGTATATGATGCATATTGAGGAGCCTTGTCAGGCACATCTATACCCACGACCATATCGCATACTTTCACGTTATCTACTTGATAAGTAGTTGTTTTCACTGGGTTTGAGGTGGCATCCCCCTGATAACGAAATGCTATATACACACTTTCTTGCCCTTTAAAATCATTAAGGCTTCCTCTACCTGCAGGCCCAATCGTACCATATCCGCTTGAAGGTGCTTGTGGAATATTAAACTCGTTTGTGATAGGAGTCCAAGTCGCAGCTAAAATATTATCAGTATTTCCATCAAAATCTGACGAAACCAATACCGTTAAACCATCATGTTTGTAACTACCTACATTGACATCGAACAACAAATACGGATTTGCCGCATCCTTCAAATCTATCTTTTTAGTTATAAGCCAATTATCGTTTTTTTGATTCGGAGCTCCATAAGATGTAACTTGGGCATAGATATTACCGCTATACGATTTTACAATCCATGATTTTGAGTCTTCCAAATCCTCATTTATCCAACCTTCAATACTAATAGAACTATTATCAGTCAAACCCATATTCTGAAAATCCTCAAATAAATATTCAGTACCCTCCACAATAGAAGTCACCGACATTTCCGGAGAATAATTATACTCCAATGTGATATATGTCTCTTCTGCCGGTTCCGGATTATTAGCAGCCAAAATTAATGGCAAATTTGCTTCAGGAGTTTTTTCAGGGTTTAATGAATTCGTATAAAGATCTCCCCATGCCAATTTATAATCATTTGCAGTAAGGATATACCCTGCACCGGATAGACCTCCGACTACAGCATCACGGGCTTCGTCATATATATAAGTAATCTTGGCAGAGGACTTAACATCCACAGTGTAATACTTGCTTTCGAGCAAATAAGGAATCAAAACCGAAGGTTTCAAATCCTCCGAGAATTTCTTGGCGGCCAGAACTTTTGCGGCCAGAAGCGTGTCTTCACGGGTCTTATTAGCCTTCAATCCGTCGGAAATAGCCGTAAAATCGGCATCCGTCATGGTGTATTCGTAATGCGCAAGGTTTGTAGGCCTTTCCGCATCTTCGTACCAGTCAAAATTATTTTCATTAAAGTCTTTACAGGAAAAACCAATGAAAACAGCAAGTAGTATATATAATATTTTTTTCATATTTCTTTTATTTAATTTGTTAGAACAATATCTTCAAACCGGCACGCCATGTGCGTCCGAATCCGTAATAAACCATAGCAGTTTCGGCCTTGCCATTTCCTCCATCCTTGGCATCCGTAATATATACGGCATCGAACAGGTTATCTACATTAGCAGTGAAAGAAGCATCCAGTCCGCCAATTTTGAATTTATAATGCAGGTTCGCATCCCAAAGGTTTGCTTCCGGCATTTGCCATGGTTGTATATAGTTAGCTCCAACGGAAATACTGTAGTCGGCATAGTTTTTTCCATAGTAGTTATAGTCGAGACCGATACGCAATCCTTTCAGGAATTCATAATCGGCACCGAATGCGATGGTTGTCTGCGCCGAGTTTCCTACATGTATGCCTTTCAGTTTTACTTCTCCCATCACAGGCTCCCCCTTTTCTTCTACGGTTACTCCGTATTGGTCTATATAATATCCTGATGCATTGCTGTTCCACTTCCAGTCACCGAACGATCCCATCGCTTTCAGTTCGAGACCCTCTACCGGACGCGACACCAATTCTATTTCTATCCCCTGATGCAGTGCATTCACGCCGGTCATATTGAGCGTACCATCTTCCGGTCTTCCCGGAGTCTTCGCCTTTACCATTGTTTTATCATTCCATTCGGTACGGTATACATTTACTTTAGCATTCAGATAGCGGCTTACATAACCATATCCGGCTTCTACGGAGAACACTTTTTCGTTGCGCGGATCCGGGTTCATGGCATTACTCGCCCTGGAGTTGATAAATACTCCGGCCGAGAAATACGGTGTACGCGAGAAATAGCCGATATTGGCAAATACATTGTGATTCTCAGTCAGGTTATAGTTTGCACCCCCTTTAATGCTAAATCCGACTTTGTTTTTTGTGCCGGATTTTTCGTTGTCGGCAGTAAATCTTTCCAGACGCGAGTAATTCGTCATATTGAGCGCCCCCGAAACAAATGCGCTTAATTTATTTTTTGAATATTCTGCCTGACCGAACACGCCTTCCTGCATGATAAAGCTATCGTAGTCCCTATACACAATATCGCCTACGGTCAGTTTCTCGTTCACCCATTCGGAATTGTTCATGAACTTGCCGTCCTTCGCTCTTTGCGAGTCTGTTATAAACTTGCCGCCCAGCAGATCGACGATCTCGGCGGTGTGTATGCCCTTGTAGTAACGCAGGTCGAGACCACCCTGTATCTCTATTTCATCCGATAGTTTGTTCGAATAGGTAGAAAGTATTCCTGCCCACACATGGTTATTGATCGAATTTTCTATTGCCAGTATGGAACCGTTTGCCGATGCGGCATTATCCGCCATCAATTTTGCAAAATCGTATGTTCCGTAACCGAATACATTTCCATCGTCTTTTCTGTAAGGGAAGTTACTGTTTGCCATATTATTTACCTTCCCATTGGTAGAAGAACCATTATACAGCAGTCTGTTTGCATCCGTATTACCCATCCCCGTATATCCTCCACCTGAACCGATGGACAGATACAAGACGGTAGATAGACTGGACTTCAGATCGATGTCCCATACATGGTTCAACGATATCATCGGTTTATGATATATGTTATGGTTGAAAGTCTTAAGCTGTCCCGATGCATCGTAACCATAACCGGCATTATATCTGTACCTGCCGGATTCAGGCAGTTTTGCCCACTCTGAAATCAACAACTGGTCTTTACGCTGATTATGCCATTGCGGCGCGCCGAAAGCCGTGAACGATAATGTCTGATCTGCTCCCAGCTTCTTCGATACATTCAGGAAATAAGTATAGGTTTCGTATTGTGTTCCCTGTATATATCCATCAGCCCAAGCCTTAGAACCCAACAAGGTTACCGCCCAACCGTTATCCAACAATCCTGTGGACAGATTGAACGATAGCTTGTTGTATCCGCTATCGCCCGTGCCGTAATATACCGAACCTCCCTTTTTGGCATCGGTAGATCTTGTTACCACATTGATAGATCCTCCTACCGAAGGGGAAGCCACTTTAGAAGCTCCCAACCCGCGCTGCACCTGCATAAAGCGGGCTACATCCATCATACCGGCCCAGTTAGACCAATATACTCCTCCCCATTCCATATCATTGACAGGCACACCGTTGATCATTACAGCTACATTTTCAGATGAAAATCCGCGAATATTAACACGCGAGTCGCCAAAACCACCGCCTGTTTTTGTGGCATATACACCGGGCGTCGATTTCAGCATTTCCGGAAATTCCTTCGATCCTGTTTTCAGCAACAGCACCTCGGCATCGATGGAAGACATGGCTACCGGGGTTTTACGGTCTACGCCGATTGTCGATGTGATAATAACATCATTCAGCCCGAAAGCATTGGATTCCATCTCTATCGTTCCCATATTGGCAGAGGCTTCCAACGTCAAAGCCTTGTATCCGACATAAGTAAATTTAAGATTTCCTTTTGATGAAGATAAATTAAGTGAAAAGCCGCCGTCGATATCGGTCGCCGTTCCCTTTTTTTCTGTTTCGGAGTAGATAGTCACCCCGATGAGTGGTTCTTTTGTGTCCTTATCCAGTACTATGCCTTTTACAGTTACTTGTGAAAAAGCAGTAACAGTACAGAATAAAATACCTACCAATAGAAAAGATAGTTTTTTTCTCATATTTTTTAGATTAAGAAGTTAAATTAAGCTGTTTTATATGTGAAGCACTTTTGCATGAATGCTTGTAGATCAACTGTTATCATCATAATAAGAGATATCCAGAGTTATTACAATATGACAGAGTGAAAGCTTCATTAAATAGCAAAAATTCTATATATGCGACAACACCTCACAAATATATGTCATAATATCTTAAAATATACAAAGTGAAATGTTATTTTTTGTTGTGTGATGGTAAAGTTTTCAACAAATCTTGAAACTTCCTCTCCTTTTGAGCTGGGGGGGCATCGGATTACTTCACCGCAAACGGTTCGCAAAGACGAGAGAAAATAAAATATATAAACATGTCATTAATTTTTATTGATTACTTAATTCAAGTTGCGGTTATAAATATTAAACATTATATAGAATAAATGTATATAGCTGTCATTTATAGCAAATTAACCACAGGGTTTCACAGAGTAAAAATCACGGAGTACACAGTGTAACTCCGTGAAAATAAACTCTGTGCGGCTCCGTGGTTAAAAACATATACTGTGAATACCTGTAAACTAATATGATAATATTCTATTAAATATAAACTCTATTATAAATAATGTGAATCAGTGATTGAACATAGCCTGATTTATATGCCTGTTTTCTCCCGTCATTGCCGCTTGCGGCGAAGCAATTCAAAACATTTGCACGAAATAGAAATATATATCGTAAAAAGCTAATGGCAAACCTTTTTGTGAGGAAAATGAAGTTCTTTTCAATTAGAGCTATGGGGAAAAATGGCATGGATGTATTATTACTCACAACTTATTTTTTTACCTTTGCAGTCCAAATAACAATTTGAACGATAAAGCTATGTCGCAACCTTCAATACCTAAAGGTACAAGAGACTTTTCGCCGGAAGAAATGGCGAAGCGCAACTATATTTTCGATACGATACGCGAAGTATATAAATTATACGGTTTCCGCCAGATAGAAACTCCCGCTATGGAAAGCCTGTCTACACTGATGGGGAAATATGGCGAAGAGGGAGATAAGCTTTTATTTAAAATATTGAACTCCGGAGATTACCTGAAAGACATAAGCGATGAGGAGTTGACCGTAAGAAACGTTAATCGGTTGGCTGCTAAATTAAGCGAGAAAGGGCTTCGCTACGACCTGACTGTTCCCTTTGCCCGCTATGTGGTAATGCACCGCAACGATATTACTTTTCCGTTCAAACGTTATCAGATACAGCCTGTGTGGCGTGCCGACCGTCCGCAGAAAGGGCGTTATCGTGAATTTTTTCAGTGCGATGCCGATGTTGTAGGTTCGGATTCCCTTATCAATGAGGTGGAGTTGATTCAGATTATCGATGAGGTATTCAATCGTTTCGGCATCAGGGTTAGTATAAAACTGAACAACCGCAAGATACTGTCCGGAATAGCTGAGATCATAGGTGAATCGGATAAGATCGTGGATATAACCGTTGCTATAGACAAACTGGATAAGGCCGGCCCTGATAAAGTAAACGAAGAGCTTGCATCGAAAGGCATTCCGCAAAAGGCAATAGACCAATTACAGCCGATCATCATGTTGCAGGGAAGTAACGAAGAAAAGCTTGCGACACTGAAAACTGTTTTGCAGGCATCAGATATAGGAATTCAAGGTGTAGATGAGCTTGCCTTTATCCTCGATAAGTTGAAAATTGTAGGAGTCCGTTCCGATTTGGAACTTGACCTGACGCTTGCCC
>JAISES010000286.1 GCA_031263965.1 Prevotella sp.
TCCATCTGAAAATACCTATAAAAAAATTTGCTATAAAATTCAAACAGTTTCTTAATGCAAAGATAAAAAAAACGTATTAGGTATGGTGCGCCTGGTCTCAGAAAGAAAAATAAAAAACAGCTAAATGTGACTATTCGGATAAAAATACGACATATTAATTAAAATCTATTCTGACGGATGAAACAAAGGCAAGAGGGTGATGCTCAATTTTTAGAAATGATACGGCAGAATGAAGGTATCATCTTCAAGGTCACCTCTTTTTATGCAGATAAGGAACGTTCTATTGGAGACCTTTATCAGGAGGTGGTCTTAAATCTGTGGAAGGCATACCCCTCTTTTAGAGGAGAAATCAAATATTCCACGTGGATATACAGGATAGCCTTGAATACTTGTATTTCGTTTTACCGCAGGAATAAGAAAAATGTGGTATATGTGGATATATCGATGGATATGCCTGAACCTACAGATAATAAAGAAGAGATACAGGAATTATACAGACTAATAAATCGCCTGGGGAAGATAGAACGTGCTTTGGTGCTTCTTTATCTTGATGATAAGTCATATAAAGAGATAGCGGATATTACAGGGCTTACAGTGACTAATGTGGCCACAAAACTGAGCCGTATAAAGGAAAAACTGAAGCAAATGTCGAACCGGCAAAACTAATCATATGGATTTGGATAATATAAAAAAAACGTGGCAACAAACCGACCTGAAGCCGACAATCGGAGAGGAGAAAATCCAGAAGATGTTAGGAAATAAGGGGCAAAGTGCTTTTAATAGTATAATGCGGTACGAGAAATACAGTATTATAGGATTAATCATGTGTATGCTTGTTGCCTACCCTCTTTTTTCGAGGCACATGCCGGTGTTTTATTTCTATCTTATAGCATGTATTATAGGAATTGTATGGCAAATTTACAAATTCAGTCTTTTGAAAAATGCCAATATTGCCGAGTCGAGTATCACTAAAGCTGCTAAGTTTTACTATCAGTATAAGGGAATGATCATAAAAGAGCTGATAACCAGTTGCATCTTGTTCTTTCTCTTCGTTGTGCTGTTCGGATATTTAGAACTTGCTCCAAAGTGGAATACGGGACATTTTCAATATTCGCTTATTATATTTGTAATATCGATGATTATAGGACTTTTTGTCGGACTTTTTTTATTTAGAAAATTATATTGGCACCAATTCAAGAAAATAGAAAAATCATTGAAAGAAGTAGACGATTTCGAACAGGATAATTATAACTAAGTATTTATTGTCGCATCTGATTGTTCTATTTATATGTTCGTTTTCTCTCGTCATTGCGAGCGAAACGTAGTGTAGCGAGGCAATCCCGGAAATGGAATTATTGGATTGCTTTGCCTTTCAGGCTCGCAATGACGAGAGAAAACGAACATATAAACACGTCATTAATTTTTATTGATTACTAAATATTTAATAATATGAAAATTTTATCAACAACATTCGCAGTCTTGATTTTTCTTGTGCTGTCTGTTATAACAGTATCGGCCCAGGATAGAACGGAGTATACCGGCGCGCTTTTATGGAAGGTATCGGGTAACGGACTTGAAAAACCTTCTTATATTTTAGGAACACACCATTTGGTGCATGTCAGGTTTGTAGACAGTATCCCCGGACTGAGGGATGTGATGGAAAATACGGAACAAACTGTCGGAGAATTATTAATGTCCGATCAGGCTGCCATGCAGGCAAAAGTAATGGAAGCAGCTATGATGCCCGCAGGTGAGTCGTACAAGGATATGTTGTCGGCAGAAGATTATGAAAAACTGGATAAAGGATTAAGGGATGTATTTTCTGTAGGTATGGAGCAATTTGGACAGATGAAGCCGGGAATGATTTCGTTGGCCTATACCATAACTCTGTACACAAAGTTGTATCCGGAATTTAATCCGATGAGCCATGAAGCTATCGATGCGTATGTGCAGCGCATAGCTAAAGATAAAGGCAAGCCTGTCCTGGGACTGGAAACTGTAGAAGATCAGGTTTATGCGCTTTTCGACGCCGAACCTTTAAAGGATCAGGCAGTAGCGCTGGTCTGTGCAGTAGGGCAGGGAATGTCGGTAAAAGAATCTCTGGATAAACTGAACGGCTATTATTACAAAAGAGACCTTTCCCGCATGTACGACCTTGCATTCAACGATCCGGATGACACATGCAAAGCTTCTCAAAAAGCCCAGAATGCAATAAATAAGGATCGCAATGATAAATGGCTGCTGAAACTTCCTCAGATAATGGAAGGAAAACCGAGCCTGATAGCTGTAGGAGCTTTACATTTGGCCGGCGAAGAAGGTTTATTATATAAGTTGGCTAAGATGGGATATAAAGTACAGGCTGTAAAATAATCAGGCCAAATTCCGGCCTATCCAAAATAAAAGAACTACTATTAAAACGGTAACGGCGGCATTTTTGCCAAATAACAATCTTCTCATCCGGGGGTAATTTTCTTTGCCCCCGAAATATTCAAAGTAAATTCCTGTGAATATGTAAGGAATAGCCATGATCAGCAGAGGATTGCTGATGAAGGCTTTTTTTATTTCAAAATGCGTCAGATGATGTAAAGCCCGTTGCGATCCGCATCCCGGGCAATCTAAGCCTGTGATGCTATGGAACGGGCATTTAGGGAAAAATGAGGATTCTAAAGGGCTGAATATATAATAGATTCCTCCGGTGATAAGTGAAACTGCAATTATCACCAGTAAACGGCGTATGTATCTTTTTCCGGTAATCAAAGTCATTTTATAAATATTTATTATCGTATCCGGTTGTTCTATTTATATGTTCGTTTTACTTATTCGGAATCTTCGATTGCTTGTTCTTAACTTTTTGCTTGACTCAAAAGTTACAAAAAGTAAAGGCTGTACCGGATAGCCGACCCACAATCAGCTTGCCGGCTAAACAAAATAAACTCGCATCTAACGATGCTCAGACAAGCATCCCGTTTTACGCCTTTTTCACATGGCGGGTTCCCCGCACATAAAACATACGGCGCAGAGCTAAAGCGCGACAAGAATAAAAAAACGCTGTGACACCTCACTTTACGTAACATCAGTAAATAACCGTTGTGTTGTTATCTTAATCCAGTTTCAATACTGCCAGAAATGCTTTCTGTGGTACTTCCACATTACCTACCTGTTTCATGCGTTTTTTACCTTCTTTTTGTTTCTCCAACAGTTTACGCTTACGGGAGATGTCTCCACCGTAACATTTTGCGGTAACGTCTTTGCGCACGGCTTTGATGGTTTCCCTTGCAATTATTTTTGCTCCTATGGCGGCTTGTATGGCTATGTCAAATTGCTGGCGTGGTATTAATTCTTTTAATTTTTCACACATACGACGACCAAATGTCACAGCATTGTCTATATGCGTCAAGGTTGATAATGCATCTACCGATTCGCCATTCAGTAATATATCCAATTTGACAAGCCTGGCCTCACGATAATCATGCATATGATAGTCGAACGACGCATATCCTTTTGAAATACTTTTCAATTTGTCATAAAAATCGATTACGATTTCGCCAAGAGGGATATCGTATATGATTTCTACCCGGTCGCCTGATATATATTCCTGTTTGATAAGTATCCCGCGTTTTCCAAGGCAAAGTGTCATAATAGGCCCTATATAGGTCGTATTGGTTATTACTGATGCACGGATATATGGTTCTTCTATATAATCTATGAGGGTAGGGTCGGGGAGTCCGGCCGGGTTGTGTACCTCTTTTTTATTCCCTTTTTTGTCATGGATTATATATGAAACATTCGGTACGGTAGTGATCACATCCATGTTAAACTCCCTGTCGAGACGCTCTTGTATGATCTCCATGTGTAAAAGACCAAGGAATCCGCAACGGAATCCAAATCCCAGAGCTACTGAAGATTCCGGTTGGAATGTAAGTGATGCATCATTAAGCTGGAGTTTTTCAAGCGATGAACGCAGATCTTCAAAATCTTCGCTTTCGATTGGATAAACTCCCGCAAAGACCATGGGTTTGACTTCCTCAAAGCCTTCAATGGCTTTTTGGCAAGGTTTTTTTACATGAGTGATCGTATCTCCGACTTTAACCTCTTTTGAGGTCTTTATTCCGGAAATAATGTATCCTACATCACCGCATCCGATCTCATCACGCGGCGACATGTCCAATTTTAACACACCTATCTCATCGGCATCATATTCTTTCCCTGTATTGAAGAATTTAACGAGGTCCCCTTTCTTTATTGTTCCGTTTATTACTTTAAAGTATGCAATAATTCCCCTGAAAGAGTTAAATACCGAGTCGAATATTAGTGCTTGCAAAGGAGCTTCCGTATCGCCTTTTGGTTCGGGGATTCTGTTGATAATAGCATCCAGAATTGTATATACACCTTCCCCTGTTTTGCCGCTGGCACGTATGATCTCTTCACGTTTACATCCCAATAATTCTACTATCTGGTCTTCAACTTCTTCGGGCATAGCATTGGGAAG
>JAISES010000311.1 GCA_031263965.1 Prevotella sp.
ACGAAGTGAATGTATCGGCTATGGCTATTGTTACTGCATCGTTTCTTGTTTTTGCCCTCGTGCATAATATTTATGCTTTCTGTATTTCCGGACTATTTATTGGAGTCGGTTTTGGAATGATGTTTCCTGCCTTGCAGACACTATACATTAATATGGCTGAAAACAATCAGCGGGGAACGGCAAATTCGACTTATCTCATCGGTTTCGACTTAGGATTGGCGCTTGGCATGCTTGTCGGTGGTTATATAACGGGCTTTTTATCGTTTCAGTCCTTATACCTTGTTGCGGCCGCATTGTGTGGTATTAGTGTAGTTATATACTGGTACTGCTCCCGTATTATATTCGAGAAAAAGAAGTTGAGGTGATGCAATAAAGAGATAATTATTGTTTTATTTCTACCCTACTATCCAATCCATTACTTTAGACGTCCGTGCACCGGAAATTCCGGTCGAAGGACATATGTCCGTACCTCTGAGCTCATCCACAATTGTTTGAATGAGTGGTTGCTGGATATGTTCCGGTTGCGGAGTTTCGTAGAATGTTTTCCCGTTTTTATTTACTAGCTGTATAGGGTTAAAAGCGAATGTATTGAAGCGAATATATCCCTCCGATCCTATTATTGTCACAGAATCTTCCTCTGACTGGGAAGGTGAAACGAAGCACCATAATCCTGTCCCGATAATTCCTGATTGGAACTTCAAGGTTGCGGAAACGGTGTCGGCCACTTCATAAAATCCGCCGACATTCTGTGCAAATCCTTTAGCCTCGGTTATTTCGCCTAATAGAAAATCCAGAATATCGAGCGTATGCGGGGCCATATCGAAAAAATAGCCATCACCCGCTATCTCTTTTTTTACCCGCCAAGGCTGGGTGTTTATATCCTTATCCGCTTCGCTTGCAGGACGTAAGTATTTGACATCTACCGAAAGTATTTTTCCAATTGCCTGAACTTCCAATAATTCTTTTACTTTCAAAAAATAGGGTAATGCACGGCGATAATACGCTGCAAAAAGCTTTTGCCCTGTATCTTTGGCTGCCCCCAGCATATCTATGCATTCTGCATAGTTCATAGCCATAGGCTTTTCCACGTACACAGGCTTTCCCGCTTTCAGCGACATGATCGTGTATTCTTTATGCGATTGGGGAGGGGTTGCAACGTAAATAGCATCTATATCCGGATCATTGATTAATTCATTCGCATCGGTGTAATATTTTTTAACATTATGCCGGATAGCAAAATCTTTCGCTTTTTCTTTATCACGCCGCATTACCGCCTCTAATGACGAATGCTCTATTTTATAGAATGCCGGACCGCTTTTCTTTTCGCATACATTGCCGGCGCCGATAATACCCCATCTTACATTCTTCATGAATTAAAAGTATTTATCTGCAATATTATGAAATTAAATTTATTTAAGATGTTCTATTTGCAAAACATTTTAAAACTTACCGGTAAATGTACCTGCTAAAAATCTCATAGGAAATGCCGGAATTAACGGTTTGAATCATTATTTTATTTCAGTATAAGGTGCTTAATGCATGATTATGTGTTGAAATATAGATATTTAGCTGCTTGGCCTGTCGCAGCGTCTGTAATTTGAGTAAAAGAAATATCAATTACAGTAAGATGAATAATTGAAACGCTGGTAAGTTTGTGCCGTAGAAACACTAACTATATTAAAACGTTTGTTTACATAAACCTATTAAATCTATTTTATATGAAACAATCTCGAAAAAAGTATTTCGAAAAAGCATTTTTGTCTAAAATGCTTCTTATGCTGTTTTTCTGTTTTGTCTCCGTAGCTTTTATTCAAGCCCAGACGGTGACAGGAACAGTGACTGATACGAATGGCGAACCTCTTATTGGTGTAAGTGTAGTCGTGAAAGGTACTACTGTGGGGCAAATGACCGACATAGACGGGAAGTATAGCATTGCCGCCGGTAACCAAAATGCTACTTTGGTATTCTCCCTTGTGGGATACACAAAGCAGGAACGCACAGTCGGTTCGCAAACCGTAATTAATATTCAGCTTGCGGAAGATTCAAAACTGCTTGAAGAAGTCGTAGTAATTGGATTTCAAACTCAGAAAAAAGTGAATCTGACTGCGGCCGTATCGAATATTGATTCGAAAACATTTGAAAACCGACCTGTTTCTAATATTGGACAGGCCTTGATTGGAGCCTCTCCGGGATTGAATATAAACATTGAAGGGGAGATCCTAATAAAGTTCCGGATCTGAATGTTCGCGGAGCTACTACAATCCGTTCGCGAAAAGATAAGACAGGAGCCTCTACCGATGCAAGTAAATTTGATGTTGTATCCGGTAAACCTCTGATTTTGTTAGATGGAATTGAAATTAGTAATGAGGACTTAAACCAGATCAATCCTGCTGATATCGACAATATATCTGTATTGAAAGATGCTTCGGCCGCTGCTATTTATGGAACCAGGGCAACCTTTGGCGTTATTTTAGTACAAACTAAATCCGGGACATTTAACCAAAAAGCCAAAATAAACTATTCATATGATGTTTCCTGGGATAAACCGGTGGGGACACCCGATATTTTGAATTCATATACTATTTATAAGGCTGGTTTGGATAAAACTCTTTGGACAGTAGGAACCAAGTATTCCGAAGAAGATGAGGAAAAACTCGAACATATGCTAGCCTATATGAATGATCCTGTTAATAATAAGCCGTGGTATATGAAAGGTGATGTGATAGGCGGAACAATAGAATGGGCCGGTAATACAAATCCTTACAAAGAGCTTGTCAGGAATTGGACTCCTACACAGAAACATAATTTCAGCATAAGCGGTGGAGGTGATAGGATTGCATATAATATCTCTTTGGGTGTACAAACTCAGGAAGGTATGTATAAAATAAATTCCGATGAGTTGGTTCGTTACAACATGATGATGAACCTTACGGCAAAAGTTACCGAACGACTTAAAGTTTCCGCTAAGGTTTCTCACAATATATTCGATTACGAAGCTCCAACCAAAAGAAGCGATGGTGACTTGTGGGGGTCGGTCGGGAAATACTATCCGGAACTTAATATTTACCAACCTCTGATGACTGCGACAGATGATCCTGTGCCGAACACTCCGACAGAGAATCAGGCCAGCTTCCTGTTTTCCGGCGGCACAACCAAATCATCCAGAAGAACATCTATCTTTTCAATATCTCCCGAATTTACTATTATACCGAACGAGTTAATACTGAAAGCAGACTTCTCATTAACTCCCATTACCTATAAAAAAGATGTGACTTCGCCTCGGCAAGGACGAGTAAATGCTTCTTGGGAAGAATTGGAATACAGGTGGGCGACAGAGAATAACGGAAATATAACCAAATCCAATACCGACAGGTATGCGATAAACATATATGCCAATTACACAAAGACTTTTGCACAAGCTCATAATGTGTCAGCTCTTTTAGGCATTAATCAGGAAAAAAATACTTATTCGCAGAGCTATCTGGGATTAGTTAACATGCTGGATCCTTTTATCTTAAATCCCGGATTGGTTGTGGATGGAACAAAGAACACATCATCGGTGAGTAATTATGCAACAACTGCACGTGCGGTATTCGGTCGTGCTATGTATGATTATAAAAGTCGTTATTTGTTCGAATTTGACTTGCGTTACGACGGTAGCTCCAAATTCCCTAAATCGAACCGTTTTCAAACGTATCCTACATTCTCATTTGGATGGAGAATATCCGAAGAAAATTTCATGAATAGTACACGAGAATGGCTTGACAATATGAAAATCAGAGGTTCCTGGGGTGAACTTGGTAGTCAGCCAAATGATGCATACACCTACCAAACTTTCTTTGGTAGAGAAGACGCTAATTTTTACTTTGATGGGGAACGATTTGCTGTAGGTATAAAGCCGCCAAATCTAGCGAATCCTTTTTTGACGTGGGAGAAGGCTACAAGTACAAATTTTGGTGTTGATTTAATCTTTTTACGAAACAGATTAGATGCTACTATAGATATTTATGAGAGAAAAACGTCTGATATCCTGTTACCCGGAGGTAAAGAGTACCCATCTATACTAGGCGATACGCCTCCGTATGAAAACAATGGAGTCTTAAGAAACCGTGGATGGGAGTTGCAAATGAAATGGAGAGACAAGCTCTCGTGTGGACTAAGCTATAATGTGGGAGTTTCTATATCAGACTACAGAGCTAAAGTAATGAAAGACCCTTCTAATGAGAAAAAAACAATAGGAGACGGATATACATATCCTGGTATGTATCTGGGCGAAATATGGGGTTATGAAACCGGAGGTATTCTTCAGAAAGAAGATTTTGAACTGGATGGTGATGGAAATATGGTACTTGACGCGAAGGGTAATCCTATATATCATGGTACTGTGTTCAATAATGAGGTGGTATATCCTGGATACCTATGGTATCACGATCTAAACGGTGACGGTATTATTACCGCCGGAGAAAACACTGTATATAATCCTGGTGACCGCCGCATCATAGGAAACAGTACTCCGCGTTACCGCTATTCCGTAAATGTAGGCCTTCAATATAAAGGGTTCGACTTGGATTTATTATTCCAAGGAGTAGGAAAAAGAGACTATTGGATAGAAAATACAGCTACATATTGGGGTAAAGGCGCTGGTTCATGGGAATACTATAATAACTCATGGAAGCCAGGCAATACTAATACAAAATATCCAATGTACGGGAGCGAAATAGCCGGCAGGACACAGAGCGGATATTTGCTGGATGCATCTTATTTGTCATTGCGCCAGGTTGTTCTTGGATACTCATTGCCTAAATCTATAATAAATAAGATAAAGTTGAGCAAAGTAAGAGTGCATGTTGCGGGGTATAACCTATTTGCTATAACAGATATACCTAAATATCTGGATCTGGAATATGTCAGAGATGCTTATCCGGCGAAACGTACTGTTGCTTTAGGAATTCAAGTAGGATTTTAAAATAATAATGAGATGAAAAAATATTATATAATAATGGTTTTTGCGCTAATTTTTTCTTTTACAGCTTGTAATGATGACTTTATGCAGCAAGATCCGATTGATTCGATGGCTGACGGAACATTCTTTACCAAAGAGTCCGACCTGCCTTTATACCTTGATGGACTATACCAATATTATGTCATCGGACATGGTAGAGGTGAAACAAATGTAACCAATGCAGAAAAGACCTTTTTAAATCTGGCGGGAGGCGGAAGCCCAATTGTGTATTCAGATATCTTTAGTGATAATGCTGTTTATGCAGGAACTGCTCCGGACGGAAAGTTGCAGGGTACTTATGAAACACCTAATGCTGCACCTACATATTATGATGGTCCGTGGGAGTGGAAAAAACTGAAAAAAGTAAATTATTTTCTCAATCATTATAAAGATGTAGCGACCTCCAATTCTGATAATCTCAAGAAATGGGCAGCCGAAGCCTACTTCTTCAAAGCATGGGACTATTATACTAAGTTGCTTGCTTTGGGAGAAGTTCCATGGACAACTAGAGAGTTAAACTTAGATTCGCCGGAACTCTACTCAGCCAGAACGCCACGTGTGGAACTGGTTGACAGTATTATGGCTTGCCTGAATTTTGCAGTGGAGAATATGCAGGACAATGCAGAGCCGGCCGGCCGGATAAATCAGGATCAGGCTTTGTTTCTGAAAGCCAAGTTTTGCTTGTTCGAAGGGACATTCCGTAAATATCATACTGAGTTGAAGTTACAATCTACGGCATCTTATTTTTTAGAACAAAGTGCCGTTGCTGCAAAACGTATAATGGATAAAAACCGTTATACGTTATTCAAAGATCCAAATGTGAAAGATTCATATTGGCAACTTTTTGTGCAGACAGACCATCCTAGTAAACATGGAAATAAAGAAACTATACTAGCCCGTGTATATGATGGCGCTACTGTAGGTACAAACGTTGCACGTTATTGGGGATTTAATAATCATACTCGTTATTCGTGTGGAGGAACTGTTGCAATGTTGGAAGAATATCTGTGTGAGGATGGGAAACCCGTCTATATAGCCGGTGCACCAGGAAGTTACGTGCAAAATCCACTATTTAAAGGGTATGACGGCCTATGGGAAGAACTAGATAATCGAGATCCTCGTTTGAGGCAAACAATTAATAAGCCAGGAGAATATGCCTCTGTATTTGACTATAATGCCGGAGGTAAATATGGAATAAAAGATGTTGGTATTATATATCCGATGATAACTCAGGCAACCGGAGGAGGATCTCCTACTAAAATGTATAATTCAACAGTAACTGGTTATCGTTTTATCAAACACTGGATGCCTGATAAGACTGTATGGGATCTTAATCCAAAGGGGAAACAAACAGCCCATATGTTTCGCTATGGAGAATTATTGTTAATATATGCAGAAGCTAAAGCTGTATTGGGTACTATAACCAATGATGACTTAGACAAAACAGTAAATGCATTAAGAGAAAGAGCTGGATTTGACTTCATTAAATATCCAAATGCTAAACTTACATTAGGGAATATTCCGGATGACCCCCGTTTGGATGCCATTTATGCAGAAAAATTAGACTACTCGATAACACCTGTTGTTCGTGAAATCAGGCGTGAACGTCGTGTAGAAATGATGATGGAAGGGAAAAGGTATGAGGATTTGATGCGTTGGAAAGCCGGAAAGTTGTTTACTGTTCCATTAAGAGGAATGAGAATGACTTCCGATAAAGAAGCCCTTTATGATGGACGAGTAGATAAGGTAAATCCACAAACAGGTATTAAAGAAACAGCAGCTCCTAAATATCAAAAAAACAATAATGTATTCGTGGATTCAAAAGGCTTTATAATACCATGGGTGCAAGCACCCAGAGTAATTGATGGGGTATTGCCTTGGGATGATCGTAGATATTATTTCCCAATACCACTAAAAGAATTACAGTTAAATCCGAATCTTACTCAAAATGATGGGTGGAAAGATATTAGTAGATAATAAAAAAAATTGCAATGAAAAGATATATATATTTATTGTTGAGTGTTTTCTCATTAGGATTCTTGTTCTCGGGATGCGATAATGATGACGATGATGTGAGAAACGGTAATATTTCGGTAATAGGAGTCAGTTCTGACAGTGATAAAAAATATATAAGCGTTGAAGATGACAAAACTCTTCAACTGGAAGCATTTATTATGCCAAAGAATAAAACTTCTAAAATCACCTATAGTCTTACCGGTACAAAATCGGGTACAATTGAGATTACCTCGGATGGGTTAATTACGCCGTTAGTAAAAACTCCTGCCGAGGGTGATATACCGTCTCCTTTAGGTGTTGATACAATTATACTGACTTTAGACAGCGATCCTAGTATTTTTGTAAAATATCCGGTAAGAGTTTATAGCCATATAAAATTAGTTACTAGTATAACTCTTCAGCCGGCAGGACAATTTCCTGAGATAAAAATGGGTAAAACTTTTAATCTGTCCCAGTATGTAACAATTAATCCAACTAATGCAACAGAAAAAGGTGTTACATATACTTCATCTGATGAATCCATAGCAACGGTTGATGCCAGCGGTCTTATTACTGCTAAAGCTGTCGGTGAAGTAACTATAACGATAAAAACTATTGATGTACGAAGTGGAAATGTCTCAGCTGAATGTAAAGTAGTAGTTAAGGATGACGTTATAAATTATGTAGACTTGGATCGTACGGGCTGGTCTGTTACAACATCACATCCATACGTTTCGGATGCTACAGTTGTTGGGACTCCCGAATCTCTTATTGACAACGGAGTAGGATCGACGGGCAAAGAAACTTGCTTATCTCTATATAGACCGGGAAAAGGAAATATCCCGGAAACAGATATTGTCTATTTTATTATTGATATGGGTAGTGAGAAGGAATTCGAATATTTTCGAATACGTCATAGGCAAGATAATACATTGCAGAGGTTAAGAGTTTGGGGTGTTTCATTCTATGGAAGTAATAACGGAAGTACATTTACCGAGATAGCCAAAAATATCGTAATACCCGGAGCTAAAGAGGATGCGTCGGCTCTGGAGAGCGGTAATATAGCAATCCCAAAATCTAAATACAGATATCTGAAAATGACGTATGATGACTATGAATATCCCAGCAATTCGGGAACATTACAAATTGCTGAATTCAATTTGGGAAAAATAGTCATTGAATAATTCTTTGTTTTAAACCCGCGTGAGGGCAATATAAGCATCAATTTCAGGGGGAAAGGAGGAGTTTATAAAACAAGCTCCTCCTTTTGTTATTCCCGGTTTTATTTATAAATTGCCCTTTAATTCTTGGTTAGGATATATTTCTATGAAAAAGTTTTTTTTAGTGCTTTTGTTTTTGAGTCAAGTGTTCAATGCTTTATCTCAAGATGGTTATAAATTCAGAACATTGTCGCCTGAAGGAGGATTCTATTTCGACGGGGTAAAGCAGATAAAGCAAGATACAGACGGCTTTATATGGATACTGATGGATCATGATTTATACAGGTTCGATGGATACCAATATAAAAGATACCATACTTATTTTACTAATCAGGAAAAGTCTGTAGAATGGGTTTTTAAAGAATTGACTATTACTTCTTCCGGTTATTTTTTTGTGAACACCAATAATGGGTTATATAGTTACGATAAAGCGTCGGATACTTTCGGAAAAGTGTCGGATGAAGTGGATCTTATCAGGGTAGACAACAGGAATAATATATGGATTAGAAAAAACGGGAAATGGAGTGTCCTCAATGAGAACCGGAGTCCATTCAATATAAATGACAGCATATTAATAACACCTTTATATGATGGGAAAGAGGTACCTTTCATAGGCTCTGTCTTTTGTACAAACAATGATGACTTATATACATTTTCTAATTATTATCGTATATATCGCTATAATTATACAAAGAATGAATTTTTCCTGTGTTTCAATTTACCGAATAAAGAAAGCAGGCTTATTGCAGCAAAAGCCCATAAAGGAAAGCTCTGGGCGCTTACTCAAAAATATGGTTTGTATAAGATTGATTTATCAACATTTGCAATAGATGATCATATCGGCTTTTCTCAGGAAGATGGGGCCAGGGCATTACATATCGATAAAAGAGGATACATATGGATCGGAACAATAAAAGGATTATATGTAATAGACCCCGACACAAGAAAGTCTCATCATTATGTACATTCCAAATCAGACCCGTTCAGCTTGCCGAATAATTCCGTTTGGACAATAAATGAAGATAATCAGCGGAATATCTGGATCGGAACATATTCAGGGGCTATAGCTTATGTAAACCTCGATGAAAAAAAACCTTTCGATACTTATATGCCTCACGAGAATAAACTTAGCCACACTCCGGTTAGTGCATTTGCTGAAGATGATACTTCCCTCTGGATTGGAACCGAAGGTGGCGGTATAAACCGGTTAAACAAGAAAACGGGAGAATTCTCTTATTATACAAACGATAAGTCAAAGAATTCTCCGGCTTTTGACAATATAAAATCAATTGTTGTCGATAAAGGCCGGAATCTGTGGATTGCGCTGTTTAATGGAGGACTGGATTATTATAATACAAAATCCGGCAGGTTTTATAATTTTAAACAGACAACAGGGTCTAATTCGCTATTATACAACAGCCTCAGGAAAATCGTACTCGAATCCGATTCCGGTTTATGGATTGCATACCAACGCAAAAAGGTAGAGATTTCTTTCTATTCTTTCAAGACCAAACAATTTTATCACCATAGCCCCGAAGGGGAAAACACGCAATATATATTCGATATGTTGAGGGGACGGGAGAATCAGCTATGGGTACTTAGCAATGAAAACCTTTACCTGATGGACATAAAGACTAATATTATCAGAAAAATAAATCGGCCGGATTCTGTCTTTTTAAATTTTAGTACCTTTTGTTTAGACAATTCCGGTAATTTATGGATAGGGACTATAAAAAACGGATTGGTAAAATACGATGTTAACGCTGATAAATTTATCCTTTTTGATAAAATTCTTAATTATAATGTTTCCTCTATCTACAGCATCAATTATGATGGGGAAGATAATTTGTGGATGGGTACCGATGATGGCCTTTTCAGGTATAGTATATCGGATAATACTTTTTTTGAATATGACAAAGGGGATGGTACACAGGGGCGAGTATATTATCCCCTGGCCTCGATGAAAAGCATGGGCGGAAAATTATATTTTGGCGGCACAATCGGTTTCACCGTAATCGACCCTAAGGAAGTTAGCCTTAATATGCATAAACCCGAAGTTATTATCTCCGATTTTTATATAGACCATCAGTCTTCGAAATTAAACTTTTCTTCTAAAGATTCTATATATGAGATTGTGTTGAACCATAATCAGGCTAACTTCGGATTTAAATTCTCTTCCGATAATTTTTTCCTTCCCGAAAAAAACCATTTCAAATATAGGCTGAGAGGCTACGACAACCGCTGGATCGAAGTAGATGC
>JAISES010000327.1 GCA_031263965.1 Prevotella sp.
ACTTCATAAAAATTGCTTTTAACACTCAAATATACCTCTTTTTCCCAAAACAAGGAAATATTTACAGGCCTATTTTTATGAAAATCAGTTGGTTGATATTATTCAGCGAACCCTATTTAAAGTAGGAAAAATAGCCGCCGCCATACTAATTCCTTTAATCATAGGGCTCAATATTTATTATTACACTGATAATAAGAAACTGGCTGATTTTGTTGCCGGCTCAACTTCTGTAAATATAGCCAGTGGTGAAAAAGCTCAGATTACATTACCCGATGGGACTGTCATTTTCCTCAACGCAGCTACCTCAATATCATACCCTTCAGACTTTGGACTTAAAGGCAGGGAAATTTTTCTGAGCGGAGAAGCATATCTTGATGTTGTTAAAAATGAGAAAATCCCTTTTTATGTGAATACCGATTTGATACGGATAAAAGTACTGGGGACAAAATTCAATGTAAGCGCTTACGATGATTCGTCTATTATCGAGGCATCCTTGGTAGAAGGAAGCATAGAATTGACCACCAAAGGCGCCAAACCCCAGTCGGTAACACTGTCACCGCTCGAAAAGGTTACATATTATAAAGAACACGATATCTTATCGATATTTAAGACTTCCACTCATTTCGAAACAGCATGGCTTCGTGGAGAGCTGGTATTCAGGTCGGTTAAGTTTTCCGATATCGTATCGAAACTGGAACGGCGTTATGGAGTCAATATAGAAATAATAGGAACGGATTACAACAAGCACCTCTTTACGGGAAGCTTTAAAGAAGATTATATCGATAGCGTATTGAAAATATTGCAGTTGCACTATAACTTCAAATATACCAAAACAGGCGATGAAATATCAATCCGGTTCAATTAAAAAAGCCAGACACTAAGTATTTGTTGTTTATACCTTATCGTTAACCATAAATAAAAAAGGCATGAAAGAAAAAGACTATTTCTAAAAAAGGAACTGTAAAATTTCACATTCTACAGTTCCCCTGACAGGTTAATACCTCCACGCATTTCTTTTAGTATCAACCTTAAAATTAAATTAATATGGACAATTTACATTGTACTGAAAAAACTTGTTGTCACAAATGTAGTAAAAAAAATCTGTTTTTATTAATCCTATTCATTGGCATCTTCTTTTTGCCCGGTAGAGTTTTTGCTCAGCAACAAACTACCGTAACATTATCTGTTACGAATGAAAATTTGCAATCGGTTCTCGACAAAGTCGAAAAAAACACAGTTTACCGTTTTACATACATGGATGTCAGTCTGCCAACCGACAAGAACATAACTGTTTCAGCATCCAACATGCCCATAGAAGACTTTATCAACAAGATACTGTCTTCGACAGCGCTCGCATACAAACGAAACGGAAACACCTTTTCTTTGACGCAGAAACCACCTCAGGCAGATAGTCGTCAGCCACAAACAAACGTAACAGGGACAGTGGTTGACGAAAATGGCGATCCCCTTATCGGAGTTGTTATTGCAGTAATAAATACGAACAATGCCGTGACGACTGATATTGATGGAAGATTCAGTTTCGATGCCCCTCTCAACACAGTCCTTAAAGTATCCTATGTCGGATATATCTCTCAGGAAATAAAAGTAGACAGGAAAAAGGACGTTAATATCAGGCTCGTACAGAATGTACAAGCCTTGGAAGAAGTAGTGGTGGTTGGATATGGCGTGCAGAGGAAAAGCGACCTCACCGGCTCCATAGCCTCTATCAAAGGCGATGAGTTGCCTAAGTTAGCCAATACAACTCTGGCTCAGGCGCTCAAAGGCGCTGCACCCGGCTTGTCGTTTACACAGACAAGCAGCCAGCCAGGGGCGGCCGTGTGGATGCAGATACGTGGCGCTGCAACCGGCTCGTCTCCTCTTATCGTTATAGACGGAGTACCTGTAAGTACAATGTGGGAACCTGGTACCGGACTCAATTTTGGAAAAGGCGACAAAGAAAGCATACTCGATAATATCAACCCTGACGATGTTCAGGATATACAAGTTCTAAAGGATGCCAGCGCTACTTCCATATACGGGTCGAGGGCTGCCGGCGGCGTTATCCTTATTACTACAAAACGCGGAGCTGAAGGCAGTAAACGCGCAGATGTTTCATTTAAAGCTTCGTATACGACCCAATGGATTGACCAAAAACCGGATGTAATGAAACCAAAAGATTATATGCGCGCAGCAAATAGTTCTCAACTGGAGCGTTGGCTTAAAGATCAAGGCTATTATCCTTGGGGAAACAAGGCTTTACCGGGCAGTGAGGAAGAAATCCGCAGGCTTTATGAAAATGCCGGACAAAAATGGAATTACAAATGGGAATATATAGATCACTTCATTGGCGGCACTGACTGGTACGATGCAATCACACATAATGGAGAGCTACAGCAATACGACCTTTCGGTAACAGGAGGAAATGCTAACAACAGTTATCTGATTTCACTGGGACATATGAGCAACGACGGTATTGTGAAAACAAACGATTATGCAAGAACTACCGGACGCATCAATATAGACCAGCGGTTCAGCAAGTATATCAAAGGGGGAATCAGCATAAGCTATTCGCGCATCAATTCCAACGATGTGCCCATATCCGGCGCAGGGGGAGTTACAACCCTGTTTCAGGCAGCGCGCAAGTATGACCCTACAATACCTGTCCGCGATGAGAATGGCAACTACGCGCTCGGTACTATTTATGGCTTGTCACAAAATCCGGTGTCCTTGCTCGAAGTTTCGATGTATACCAAAAAAGATAACATCCTTTCGTCTGCCTTTGTCGATATCAACCCCATCAAAGAGCTGACATTAAAAACAACTGTGGGCTATGACCGTAAATTTGCGAAAACGGGCGCTTATTTCCCGATGACTACACAGGAAGGGATTAACTCACAGGGTGTTGCAAGAATAGGTAGCAGTGAATTAGACAACTATTATTTTAATATTACAGCAACTTATAATAAAATCTTTGCTCGAGACCACAAGTTGAACGCAATGGTGGGCTGGGAATATTACGAACAACAAAACGAAAGCGTGTCGGCCGAAAACAGAGGATTCCCGTACGATGCAGCCAAGTGGCATAATCTGGGGTTGGGTACTTACGAAAGGCCGGAAGTGGGATCATCGAGATATACAGGTGAGAACGCATCCCTTATATCACGTGTAAATTATTCTTACAAAGACCGTTATCTGCTTACAGCCAATTTCCGCCGCGATGGTTCCTCTAATTTCGCTCCGAACAAGCAATGGGGTAACTTTGGCGGGGTAGCCCTTGCCTGGCGTATCGAACAAGAGAAATTCCTGAAAGATGTAAGCTGGCTCTATAATCTGAAACTCAGGGCAGGGTATGGTGTAACAGGAAATGCAGGCAGCCTTACAGGTATCAATACATATTATGCAGCAGGAAAAGATTATTATTTCAATAACAAACATACCAGCGGGGTAGCCCTTGCCGCTATCGGTAACCCGAACCTGTCGTGGGAATCGCAAGAGGATATCAACCTGGGAGTGGATTTCGGATTCTTCGATAACAGATTCGGAGGAAGCATAGACGTATACGAGCGCACCATTAAAGACAGGATCGGGACAAAGAACCTCATGTCTTTTCATGAAATAAACACCCTTAACTATAACACCCTGCGTCAGGATAAGACCCAGGGTATCGACCTCATGTTGTTCGGTACAGTTGCATTGTCTAATTCGTTTATCTGGCATACGCAGTTTACCCTCACATATTACAAAGATTTTGCTTCGAAACGCGACCCGTCGGAAATACTGGATATCAACGATCGTTACTACAAGCGCTGGGATGAAATGTGGTATTACGAAACCGACGGCATCATACAGCCGGGAGAAACCGTAGCCCATATGCCGGGAGCTATTGCCGGCGCTGTCAAAATAGTAGACCGCGACGGGTATCTGTATGACGCAAACGGAGAAATAGTAAGGGACCAGAACGGCAGGCCTCAGTATGCAGGCGAACCGGATGGCAAAATAGACAAAGCTGACCTTGTTATGATAGGCTACAACACCCCTATCCCTATCAGTTGGAACAATACGTTCAAATATAAAAGCTTCGACCTGAACATTTATATTTACGGAAAACTTAACAACTGGAAAAACAACGACCGTAAAGCCCTTATTGATTATGGCCCTTATCAGGGCATCAATACGATTACCACATTCAATGACCGTTTTACATACAACAATTCCGGTTCGGATATACCCGGATTTACCCAGACTACGGCTTCGCAATGGGGATACGGCGATTACTTTATGGAAAAGGCATGGTTTTTCCGTATAGATAATATTTCTCTCGGATACACTCTTCCCAAGAAGATTACCGGAAAATTCGCCCAGTCGGTAAGGTTCAATGCGGCAGTAAAGAATATAGCCGTAATATCGCCTTACAAGGGACACGATCCGGAATACGATATCTATATGTATCCCAGCACAAGTGCATTCACGTTTGGTATTGACTTTAAATTCTGAAAAAGTATGAAAACAAAAATATATCTATCTGTTTTTATTGGATTTATTCTTTCCATTACTTCCTGTACATTAGAAAGAGAATCGTTCAATGAAATATATCCCGAGAACTTCTTCCGCAACGAAGATGATGTAAACAAGGCTCTTGCGGCTCTCTATCACTTGCCGTTCAGGATGGGATACGGAAGCTTTTACGGGGTCGACCAATATAGCTATCAGGTTGCCTCCGACTTTACGGCGGGCACTATGGCCAGCCGCTGGCCCGAAGCCACAGGCTATCCTCAGTACCAGGAACATCGCTGGGAAGAGAATGCAACAAGCGGTTACGCTAAAGATTTTCCTGAAAGGATGTACTCTCAATATAATAAGCTTACTTCTATCAAAGAAACAATAAAAAGAATAGAAGCTGCGCCGATAACTACTACATTGAAAACAAAAGCAACCGCTGAAGCCAAATGCCTTTATGCATGGATAGGCTTCATACTTTACGACCTGTTTGGCTCAGTACCCCTTGTTACAGATGAGGCGCTGGCTAACCCTGAGGCAAAAGTACTTATCCCAAGACTCAGCGATGAAGAATATTGCAACATCATGATCGGCTATCTGGACGATGCTATTGCAGGGGGCTTGCCTGTCAGGCAGGATGATGAATGGGGACGCGTATCTAAGGGAATGGCTCTGATGCTTAAACTCAAATTCCATATGGCAAACCGTAATTTTGCGGAAGCGGAGAAAGTTGCGCGCGAACTTTATGGATACCGTGACAATCCTTACAAACTCATGTCTGATTACCGTGACATCTTTAACATGTATAATGTAAGGAATGAAGAGATTATCCATGCCATACCTTGCGGTTTAGCTGATGGGATGCAGAACCGGACAATAATCCAGTTCTACCCTGTGCGATGGAAACAAGACCGCCAATGCTGGTTTACATTCGGTATGCACTGGGATTTTTACGATACTTTCGAAGCAGGAGACGATCGCTTGAACAGCATTGTTACCGACTATGTGAGTATCACCGGTGAAATTAACAACAGAAACAGCGGCTTTCTCAGCAATGCGGCGGCTATTGTAAAAGTCGACGACCATACATATACCGGAGGCGAATATTGTTCGGTAGACCTTATCGTATACCGCTTTGCAGATGTTATGCTTTCTTTGGCAGAATGTATCAATGAAAATAATGGCAGCCCTACCAGGGAAGCAATCGATCTTGTGAACGAAATCCGGTCGCGGGTGAACCTGCCGGATCTTACCGCAGCAAAAACGGCAAACAAAGAAGCCTTTAACAAAGCTATCCTTGATGAACGCCTGCATGAATTTATGGCGGAAGGACTTTCCCGTCAGGATAAGATACGTCATGGGACATTTGTTTCGGATTCTAAAGTGCAATTCCCTAATAGCCAGTCGGCTGCACATAAAGTGCGTTTTGCCATCCCGTCAAGGTACATCCTTGAATCGGAAGGGGTTGTAAAACAGAATCCGGGCTACGCAAATAATTAATCCACACTATTTATTTATGTCCGGTTTACAGGCCAGGTATAGCCGGACATAAATAAAACAATAAAATCAATAGCTTATGAAATATATACTTTATTGTTTACTATTGTCTTTCTCGGTCATATCTATCTACGGATGCAGCAAAGACAATCCGGACGGATCCGGCGATCCCGATAATCCGGACCTGCCGGACATAAAATTCTCCGAAGCCTCTGTTGCTCCTGCAATTCCGGCTGTCGATGACAGTGACTATACAATCTATTATGTTGACAGCCAAGCCGGAGATGACACCAATGACGGATTGGGTGAAAATAAACCTTTCAAGAGTTTGAGTAAGATAACATATCTGGAAAAAACGCCTAAAATGAAAGTCTTATTAAAAAGCGGGTCTGTATTTAGTGGAAACCTCATCCTGAAAGAGCTGAAAGGGACACCCGAAAAGCCATTTATCCTCGATATATACGGAGGAACAGAACGCCCGACTATAAACGGCAGCGGCGATCAAGTGATTCTGATCCAGGATGAAAATCTCCGTGTCCGCAACATCCGTCTGACCAATAAATCGGGAACCAGGGGAATCCGTATACAAGCCCTGACTGCCGGTGCGAAAAAAAATATCGGAATATCGGGATGCTGCATCGAAGAAGTGAACTGGGCGGGAACAACCCCTTTCATCGGAGTAAATCCGGCAAACCTTAATGTGAGGGATATATGCTCCGACGAACGTTTCAACAAAGAGTTCGGGGGAATTATCGTGGAGGCTTTTACCACAAAGGAAGTAGGGCCCGGATGGTACGAAAACCTCTATATCACCAACAACCGCATACATCAGGTTGCACGTACCGCTATTTTGATAACTAATAAATGGGGGCAACGCGATAAACAGGGTAGCGGCTATAATGAATATGATAACGACGGCAACAAATGGTATCCTAACCGTAATGTTGTAATACAAGGAAACGATATCAGTTACGTAGGTGGCGATGGGGTGATACTGATGGGTTCTACCCATTCGAGGATAGATCACAACAAATGCTTCTATGCCAATTTCCTGGGACGGACAGGGCATGCCAGCGCCGGACTTTGGCCGTATAGCTCTACCGAAACAGTGATGCAATACAACGAAGCGGCATACACTCAGTTTGCCAATGGAAGCGCAGACGGAGAGGGGCTGGATATAGACGTGGCCTGTAAAAACACAATTGTACAATACAATTATGTACATCATAATGCAGGCGGCGGCCTGTTGATATGTAATACAAAGGATGCTGATCACGAAGGTACTGTTGTTCGCAATAATGTTTTCCTGCACAATTCATGTACATGGAAAGGCAATATGATGACAGTATCCAGCGGCGTTGGCAAAACCGAAGTGTATAATAACCTGGTAGTTGTCAGCAATTCCTACCCAATGGTTCTTTTTAGTGACGACTGGGCGAATGCAGGACATTCGAAGGATTTTACATTCCGTAACAATATCTTTGTTTCGGAAGATTATACTACCGCAAAATTCAGCATATCTGACATCGATAATTGCGTTTTCAATAACAATGTATATTCCCGTGTCGGTAATTTCTCTGTCGCTCATACGGGAGCAATCAGCCTCGACCCTAAGATAACGATTCCGGCCGACATGGATGGCTACGACAAAGTATTGACGTTTGTTCCGGCTGAACCTAAGGTATTCAAAAGCGGGGTCTTGTTTGATGGAATGCTTGAAAAAGATATAGCAGGCAATTCTGTCAAAGGAATTAATTATACGGGCCCTTTTGCTAAATAAAGAAGTCTAATAAATATTTAAAATCTCATGAAAACTATATTTAACATATCTGTATTCGCTGCTATCCTTTGCCTGTTCATATCCTGCAAGGACGACGATCCGTCTGATGCTTTCATTGTCAGGGGAGAAAACGAAGTGTCGATAAGCAAAGACGGGGGAACTATATCCATACCCATCAGTACAACAGTCGCTTATAGTGTAACTCCGGCTGATCCGTGGTGCACTGTCTCGGGCAAAAATGCAATAGGGTTCGACATTATTGTAGAGTTTAACGAATCGGTAGAACCGAGGTCTACAAATATTGTAGTTGCCGCGCCCGATTTCGATCCGGTGACTATTGTCGTTACTCAGGACAAAGGGGTGCCTTTCTTCAATATAGAAGACGGCCAGAAAAGGAAATCCTTTGCAAAAGAAGGTGGAGCGCAAACCGTAACTTTCAATACGAATCTGGAATATACAATAGAGCCCGGATCCGGTTCATTCTGTACAATTTCAGAAAAAGGGAAAAATGGATTTAAGATTACTACTCCTGTAAATGATGATGTTAAACGCAATGAGACACTCACCATAAAACCGGCCGGCCTTCCTGACATCAATATCCTTGTCACTCAATCCGGCGGTGCGGTTATCCTGAAAAACGGAGATTTCACAAGCGGTATGGACAATTGGGTTGCAAGCGGTACTCCTAATACATTTGAAGTAACAACTTATGGGGCATTTAAGACCGTATCCAGGACATGGGCCGTAAGACTTACAGACTTTGAAGCCCGTCTTATTCAGGAAGTAACGGGTATTTCTGACGGAACTTACGTGCTTTCAGCCGATGTTTCCGGCGGCGCTAACGACCTCCACCTTATATTTATAGATAAAGATGGTATAGAAAGTATGCAGGAAGTAAAGCTTGGAGGTATGAGCACCTTTTCTATGCCGGTAGAGGTTGTTGGAGGCGAATGCTCGGTGGGATTCCGTGTAAAAGGATATAAAGATGTCGGATTGTATTGGAACATCACCAACTTTAAATTAGAATAGTTAGAAACTGTTTGAATTTTATAGCAGATTTTTTTATAGTTATTTTCAGATGGATTTTGTTCTTTTTGCTTGCAGGTTTAGCGGGTTAAACCAAAAGAAAAAAGGATAAAATACGCTGAAAAGAGCATAAAAAAATTGCTAAGAAGTTTTTTTCAAAATCCTATAATAATATTTTTCGCTAAAATTCAAACAGTTTCTAACATTTTATTTTGATTATCACATAGACTGGCTATAGTCCTGTAGCTATAGCCGGTTTCTATTTTTAAATCTCATAAATAAGAAAATGAAAAGTTTAAGAAGAAAAATCATCTGTTTATTATCTGTTATTTTGATTATTACATCCTCGTGTGCCCAAACCCAGGTAGAGGAATTCGACATTTGCATCTATGGAGGCACATCTGCCGGAGTTATAGCCGCCTATACTGCTGCTCAGTCGGGCAAAAAGGTGATACTTATCGAACCCGGGCAAAACCTTGGAGGAATGAGTTCCGGCGGTCTCGGCTTTACCGATATCGGCAACAAGTATGTAGTACAGGGCTTGGCTCTCGACTTCTATCGCCGCTTGGGAAAACATTACGGGAAACTGGAACAATGGATTTTCGAACCCGGCGTTGCCGAAGCCCGATTCAACGATTACATCAATGAAGCAAACATCGATGTATGGTACGAAAACCGTGTGGTTGGCGTAAAAAAAAACGGTACTGCGATTACTGAGATCGAACTTGAAAACTCGAAAAGTCCTTCGAAAGAGACAAACAGGAGGATCAAGGCCAAAGTATTTATCGACTGTTCCTATGAAGGCGACCTTATGGCACGTTCAGGAGCGTCTTATTTTGTAGGCAGGGAGGCAAATAGCCAATATGGCGAAACCTATAACGGCGTGCAACTAATGGATCGCCACCAAGTTCCCGATGGCATAGACCCTTATATAATCAAGGGAGATTCTACCAGTGGTGTAATATATGGCGTAAATCCTGAGCCCGTGCAGCCGGATGGGACGGGCGACAAAAAGGTACAGGCTTACTGTTTTCGTACTTGCCTGACTGATAATCCTGACAACATGATCCCGATAACAAAACCCGATAACTACGATCCGGCGAAATATGAATTATTAAAACGCATAAAAGAAAAATACCCGTGGAAATATCATACCGATGCATTTATCTGGACTTCTATGCCAAACCGTAAGACAGATATCAACAATATGGGTGGTTTCTCAATGGATATGATCGGCAAAAACTGGGATTATCCTGATGCAAGTTACGAGGAACGGGCCCGTATTATTAAAGAGCATGAGGATTATACCAAAGGCTTGCTTTATTTCGTAGGTAACGATCCCAGTGTTCCCGAAAATATCCGTGAGCAAATGCGCAAATGGGGTTATCCTAAAGATGAATATGCAAGCAACAATCATTGGTCTCCACAACTTTATGTACGCGAAGCACGGCGTATGACAGGTGAAACTGTAATGACGCAGCATCATTGCCAGGGGCGCGAAGTAGTTTCCGATCCTATCGGATGGGCAGCATATACAATGGACTCACACAATTGCGACCGCCATGTAGTAAACGGAATGGTTAAGAATGAAGGGAACGTAGAAATCGGCGGATTCGGCCCTTATCCAATAGCATACAGGTCGATAACACCGAAACAATCGGAAGTAAGCAATCTGCTGGTTCCTGTATGTATGTCTGCATCCCATATCGCTTATGGCTCTATCCGCATGGAACCGGTATTCATGGTATTGGGGCAGTCGGCTGCTATTGCCGCAAACCTGGCTATAGACAAATCCAACGGCATAGTGCAACAGGTAAATGCTGATGAGATAATGAACGAATTTCGCAGCAATCCGTTAGCTGACGGAAGTCAGCCGGAAATATTGGTGGATAACAGCGATAAAGACAAAGCGACTGTAACGGGAGAATGGAAAAAGGAAGGCTGGAAAGCCTACGGGCCTGATTTCTTATCTGACGATTCTAAAGGCGCTGTTTTTAAATCGCTAAAGTATGTACCTGAAATAACAAAAGAAAACAATTACGATATATATGTCTATTTCCCTCAAGTGGATAAGGCATCGTCTCAAACCAATATAACTGTTTTTAATGGGAAGAAACAGCATGACATAACTATAAAGGCGTCCGACGTTGTTGTTGTCGGTCAGACATCCGGCGAATGGGTAAATATCGGAAATTACCATCTGCCTGATGGAAAAAACAGTTATGTAGAAATCTCGAATAAAGGAGCCGACGGGGTTATTGTTGCCGATGCTGTTTTATTCATACCGGCTAAAGAGAAATAATCAGTAAGAAACTGTTTGATTTTTATAGCATTTTTTTTAAATCCTATAGTAACATGTAAAAAATAATTTGGTAACTTTAACAGCAAATTTACTAATAATTAATTGATTAAATATTATATGGAACAAATAATTAATTCAAGTTGCTGTTTATTGAACAATACCGGTCAGAGGGTTGGTTATGTTTAAAATATATGTTCGTTTATCCGAAACAGTTTCTGCGCGCAATCGAAGATTGCTTGCGTTCCTTTTGCCCCAAGCAGCAAAAGGAACCAAAAATGCTTTGAGCGCCCGCTTTACTGTGCGACCCGTTGCAGGCTCAAAGGCTAAACGGGCTGAACTCGCATCTTCGATGCTCAAACAGGCATCCCGTTTTACGCCTTTTTCTCCTGACGGGTTCCCCGCACGTAAAGCACACGGCGCAGGGCTAAAGCGCGACAAGAATAAAAAAACACTGTGACACCTCCGTGTACTCCTGTGGTAAAAAGCCCTGTGTAACATCAGTTATTTATTGTTGTTGTAATAGTCATCATTTTTCCAGTTGTAAGGATTATTCAATATGTATCCGGCAATGTTTTCGTATGCTTGTTCGTTGCGGATAATGTGCTCGTAATAGTTTCGTTGCCACAACCTGACATAAAAACGCTCCCAATTATGTTGTTCAACACCTTGTATGTATCTATTCGTTGTTATTGATTTGAATGCGCCTATTATTTGTCCAATTGTAGGGGCAATCCCTTGTGGTTGCCCGCTGTTCTCATTGCGGATACCCACAAGGGGTATCCCTACATTCTTATTCTCACGAATCTCAATGATTCCATGAAAATGGTTAGGCATAACCATCGAATCGTGTAATTCAATACATTGAAAACGTTTT
>JAISES010000331.1 GCA_031263965.1 Prevotella sp.
TTCTTTCTTCTTTTCGTTAAAAGTTAGTGCAGCAGATGGAGCTTTTTTATCCAGGAAAGTTATTTATTTTAAGTTTCCATTATCCGGTCTATTTTATAAAATACAAACTAACGATTTTCTTTTTTACATGAAAATAGCAATAATGCCAATATGCCGAATACTAATAATTTTCTCATGACTATCTATTTTTAAGGTTTGAAACTCAATATTTTTTTGTAATTCAGGAAAAACGGTGCAATGATTCCTGCCATATTCGAAAGCGGAAGAATTTCTTCCGGCAGCGTAAATCCGAGTTGATCAATCATAAACTCGCGGCGTGTCATACATCTTTTGTAAACATCAGGATATTGTTCCTCTAATTGTGAGCGAAGTTCGCTGTCGGCTATTACGATTCCATCCTCCATACGTGTGGAAAAATAGTTTGGAGAACGAACTATAATATCGACTTGCATATACATGCCCGATTGTATTTCTTCTTCCGATCCTGCATATATCGGGGTGCTCAGCCATTCATCCATGTGGATAAGATGTCCCGGATTGAGGAATACGGCGAATTTGTCGAAAGGCAAGTATTCGTCTATAAGCTCACGGAATACCTTTCCTTTAGTACCTATTCTCATGCTTTCGAACCATTTGGCACAAGCCTTGAAATATACAGCCACATAGTTGTCTACATATCCCTTAGCCTTTTCAGGTAAGTCGTCTTCACTTTCGGCAACCCATCCGGCACGGCAGATATTACTGCCCCAATATCCGATGTTGGTAGAACAAGGATCCCCCTTACGTATTTCTGCACCAACAGGACTGGATAGTCCGATATGTTGATTGCCACTGCTCTTAATACCTATATGGCAATTAAGAGGGTAGCCTGTATATTGATATTCTTTGATCAGTTCAGAATCGGTAACTCCTGTGCGGAAATTCCGAAACAAATTCTTCATGCCTTCGGATGCCATCACATTGGAGAATTCAAATACAGCAATTTCGTATGGTGAACATTTTGCACGCAAACCGTAAGATGGAGCCATGAGGATATCGGATGCGTTTACCACATTGTCGTGTCCGCAGATAGAGCGCAGCGCATCGACAATATATGCCGGAATTTCGATTTGGAACTGACAATCAGAAAACTCTTCTTTTGTGAAATATTTCCATCCGATGCAACCTGCATTTGAAGTTTCGCCGATTCCTTCCGATTTCAAGATGGTGTTTATAGATCGGCTGTCATTGCGTGGCTGTCCGAGTAATGATAATGGTTGATACCTTTCGTACCGAAGTTTCTTCGCATTATAGAGAGGGGATATGGTTAAATGGCTTACACACTCGTTTCCGACTAAGATCAAAGGTGTATCGATCTGATTCAGAATTAAAACAGCATCTTCGAATCTGGGATCGAAATGAGTGAGATACATCAGATTAGCAAAATGCTCCCTATCGCCAAATACTACCAGATGTGTAAGATTACGTTCTTTCATTATATGGCGACACTTAGCAATCCGGCTTTCCATTTCTTCAACAGAAGGAGCAGGAAGAGGAGCTGCTACTCCTATTTCCGGCCAATTCATCTCCTTTAGGAATACTTGTTTATCCATTTCCTTCTTTTGTGTTAGAAACTGTTTCTTAGTTATCTTTTTAGTTTTATGACTTCGCTTCCAGCTAACAGATATGCTCCTGTACCAAATACTTCCCAACTGTTTTTATTGAAATTTTGCACAGGATAGTCTCCGACAGGTTGCACCCAACCGACTCTGCCTTTTTCGTTTACGTTATTATCCAAGCCTACCCAGGCTTTCCGGACAACAGGTAAAAATGTTTTTTTGTCAAGCAGTCCATTATTAATTCCCCATGCCAAGGCATAACAGAAAAATCCTGAACCACTAACTTCTCCACCCGGAAAAGAAGCAGGATCAAGTAAACTGGTACGCCATAGCCCGTCTTCTTGTTGGATAGAGGCTATTTTTGTACACATCTCTTTAAATAACTTTTCGTAAAAAAGACGTTCCGGATAGTTGGCCGGCAGTTCAGTAAGTATTTTTGCCAATCCTGCTACTACCCAACCATTCCCACGTCCCCAGAATACCTTTTTACCATTGGCTTCATATTTGTCTTTGCCATCACCTTTTATTACATACATATTATCACGTGCAAAAAGATGTTCTTCTTTATCGTACAGAAGATTGTAACATTCTTTGTATTTCAGGTCATTGTATTTCAGGAATCTGTCATCGTTAAGAGTAACTCCGAGTTTTACCAATGTAGGAGGCTCCATGAACAGGGCATCACACCACCACCAAGTTTGCACTTTATGTCCTCTGGGATTGTAAGGCCGAGACATGAATACTTCCAGAGTATCTGTAAGCGGACGAATCATATCCTTATTTTTCTCTATGCGGTACAGATCAATAAATGTTTGTCCTATGGCAACATCATTTGCTCTGTCCATCGGTCCTGTATCGCAAGGGCTCCAATGTGATATTTCACCCATGTACATCATCGCGTCATAAATGAATTTCTCATTTGTTGTTTTCCAAGCTGCGAATAGTCCGGAATAAAATGCTCCGTTAGTCCAGTCGCATAATTCGTGCCAAGGGTTGTTTAACTGCCAGCGTGCCGTTTTAATCATTTGCGCCTTGATATAATCCGGCTTAAATTTGTCTTTCGGATTCGATGCGGAAACACACGGCATCGCTAAGAATGCACTCAATACCAGTATACCTTTTTTCATTTCTGTATTATTTTGTTATCTACTATTTCACTTCTTTACCGAAATGTCAATTGATATTTTTTCTGTTAATATTCGAAGACTAATCATATCTCATTTGTATAGTGAAATCTTTGCCTTTCAGGTAAATTACTCCCGGTGTTTCAGCAATAAACGGAAAGTATGGCGGGCACAAGTTATACCCGTCATACCTTACCTGTTTTTTTACTATTCCCAACCTGTGTTATTCGGTTTCAGGTCCGGGTTTATTTCTATTTCGGCAGAAGGAACCGGCCATAACATGTCCCTGTCTGTAAATACATGGTCGTATAGTTTTTCTCCGTATATATTCGATACGGGTCTTTTGTCAAGAATTGTTTTTGCAATTCCCCAACGACGAAGGTCGCTGAATCGATGCCCTTCACAAGCGAGTTCTACCGCTCTTTCTTTGTAGATGCGTTCTCTCATCTGTTCTTTTGTTGTTACCGCCAGCCATGCCGGACCGCTATTTAACCCCGGCATATCTACACCCGGCCTGTTTCTTACTTTATTGAATTCGATTATGGATTTATCCAGTTGGTTGTTTTCGTTATATGCTTCCGAAAGCATTAGCAACACATCAGCTAAACGAATCAAAGGGAATTCTATTGGTGAATATGAACGGTCTGTTAAAGCTCCTTTCAAGTCGCCTTCAGGTACAAATTTTCTCCAGAAATATGTAGCCCATGCGCTTCCCTGATTATTTCTGATAAAACCATTGGCTTCGCTTGGCGTGCCTCCTGTAGACGAATGTAAAATATAATGCATATCTCTTGGCACATTGGTACTCAGATTCCATCCTAAATAGTAAGAGTACGGAACTATTAAAGATGCCATTAGGCGTGGATCGCGGTTTCTATAGGCATTGAGTATTTTGGCTGTGTCGGCGTTGAGTAATGATTCTATATTCTGGCCATTACCGGATAACTTTATACACAGGAAATCGCGACGTTGCGCCGGAGTCGCAGTATTATATCCCGGAAACACATCATTCCAGTCAAATGGTTTACCATCAATGTTTTCATACATGTCAGCAAGATCTGTAGACGGCATTCCATTATTCCAACAGCTCCCGAAAGTACTTCTGGTTCCCAGATAGAAAGCGAACCTCATCCCGTTTTCATTACCTACTCCTCCGATATTCTGGATAGCAAATATCATTTCTTTGCTCTTTTTAGTTCCATAGAGTGCGAATAGTTCTTTATAGTTATCGTATAATTGATATCCGTAATTGTAAGTTTTATTGTATACTACTTCTTCAAAATCGGCTGTCGCTTTTACCCATTCTTTATTATACAAATATACTTTTCCGCGAAGTGCATAGGCCGATCCTTTTGTGGCTCGCCCATACTGGGTTTCTTCCCATTGCGCCGGCAAACCGGAAATTGCGGCATCCAAGTCGTTGAGTATATATGAGCGAATCTGTTCAACAGAGCTTCTCGGTTCTTTCATTTCATTGTAAGATGCATTTACATCTACACTTTCATCATAATATGGCAAAGCGCCATACAAGTCCATGAGTGAGAAATAGAACAAGGCACGTAAGAATTTGCCTTCTGCAATATAAGCATTTTTTTCAGTGTCTGTCAGGAAATTAACATTCTGAACATTACGGATAAATCCGTTTGAGCGCTGAACCATTTCATAGAGCGTTTGCCATTTTGATTCAACAAAGCCGGTTCTTCCACTATAAATGCCCTGTGTAACTGTTGCATAGGATTGGTCGTGGTATCCGGTGCCTATTTCACTAAGGTTGTCAAACATGAATTGAAGACCAAATACCTGATCGGCCCGTAATGCCGAGTAGACTCCCATCAGACCTTGTTTGACATGCGCCTCGTTTTTCCAGAACTGATTCTGATTGACTGCATCGCCAGGATATGTATCCAGGTCGTAGCAACCCGAAAAAGAAAGAACCAGTAAGCTAATTATATATATAATCTTTTTCATATGCATTTTATTATGAAGTTTTACTTCTTTATTCCCTGTTTCTTATTTAGAAAGTGATATTTACACCAAAGGTGACTTGACGCAGAGGAGGGTAACCGACTCCGCTGATTTCAGGGTCCAATCATTTATATTTTGTAAAAGTGAGAGCATTGTCTATACTGCTGTAAATACGAAGTGTCTGGATCATAGCCTTTTCTGTCAATTTTTTAGGAAAAGTATATCCTAGTTGGATATTTTTTACTCTCATGTAAGATTTGTCCTGTATCCAATGGTCGCTGGCCCTTATATTCCGTGAGTCGCCATCTACTAAGAAACGAGGTTGGGTGGCAACATCTGTACGCCCTTCATACCATCTGCCATCGGAGATATCTTTGTTTATCATCCAGCCTTTGCGTATGATAGGCTGGAACGCAGTGTTGAGGGTGTATTGCTTTAATCCTGCGATACCCTGTAATAAACATGAAAAATCGATTCCCTTCCATGCAACTCCGATATTTGCCCCATATGTAGAAGTAGGATTAGGCCCGTTCCCAACCGGATTCCTGTCATCATCGTTAATTTTCCCGTCACTATTTGTGTCTTTATACAAGAAATCTCCTTTGACCGGTCTTCCATATGCGGCAAAGGCGTTTGGCTCGTTATCTATCATAGCTTGTACAAGAGCCAGATCTTCATCGGTTTGTATTATACGATCGACAGATAAGACATATGCTGCGAGTATGGGATGACCTTCCAGTAACAGCCTGTTGTTATCTATACTCTTAATGTCGCCTTTGAATTTGGTGACTTTATTCTTCACATAAGTGTAATTTACACCGATACTGTATTTCATGTCTCCTATTTTATCGTTCCATCCCAGATTCAGTTCTATACCATTATTCCGGACTGTAGCCGCATTTGTAGCCGGTATTTTTGAAGTTCCGTGCACTAGTGGAGCCGGAAGATCGATCAGTATATCCTTTGTTGTTTTTATGAAGTAATCAAAGCTTCCATTTAGCCGTTGTTTCAGCAATGTGAAGTCTACACCGAAGTTGGTAGAATGAGCAGTTTCCCATGTTACGAGAGCATTCGATAAAGAGATTTGTGCGACACCTTGCTGTAGATCCCCGTTTAGAGGGTAGTTTGACTTATCATATAACGGTATATGTAAATAATTACCATCATAGCTGGAGCCTGCCGGCATAGCATTATTGCCGAGAGTACCCCATGAAGCTCTTAGTTTTAGCTGATCGAGCCAGTTCATTGTGTTTTCCATGAAGTTTTCTTCATTGATACGCCATGCTGCCGAAAAAGAAGGGAAAACACCCCATCTGGTATTACCTGCTTTGAATCGTGAAGATCCGTCCTTGCGAATATTCATTTCAAGAAGGTATTTGCTATCCCACGCCAAATTGATTCTACCGAAATAAGAGTGCATAGCCCAATCCCGGTAATTTCCGGAGGCAGTTTTCTCGGAAGAGGCTGCATCTAATTCAGTAGCAGAGTTTGACACTAAATCTTTTGCACTGGCATATACCCATTGTTTGCGATATGATTCCTGGCTTGCCCCTAACACAACTGTTGCGTCCAGTTTGTTGACTTTAAAATTGTATGTTGCTACTACATCTGCAAGATATCTGTACCATTTTTCGTTGTTATTGACTACCTCTGTACGGGTTTTTGCCGGTTGTTGAATAACGTTTTCATATAGATTCCAAATATCAAGAGGCACGGGCTGAGAGTAAGTGAAACGGTCTGTAAAGTCATATGAGTAGGATGGTTCGATGCTTAAACCTTGTATGGGTTTAAACCTTGCATAGAAGCGAGAGTTAATCTTGTTTGTTTTGATATGTCCTTTACGTATGTTTAATTGATAAAGAGGATTGTTGTTTGCCGATTGGGTTTCATCTTCAGGGTTGTTCATTCCTCCGTAACGCCCATCACTTGAGCGAAGGTACATTCCCGGAGTGGATCCCAATGTGAAGCTATAGACGGTATTCATCAGTTCGGTGCCTATATCGGCTTTACCGGCATAACCATATGCACTGATACCTACTGTAAGCCATTTTTTCACATCCGAATCTACATTCACACGTGCACTGAAACGTTCATATTCCGAATTTTCCATTACCCCCGGATTCTTTAAGATATTTCCGGAGAATAAGTATTTACTTTTTTCATTTCCTCCTGTAATAGAGAGGGTATGGTTTTGCATCCAACCCGTTTTGAATACTTCGTCTTGCCAGTCTGTATTTGGATATTTTTCAGGGTCACTGCTTCCGGCATTGCGCCATTCCTCTATTTTGGCTGTGCTGAATGGTTTGACTGCCGTTGGATTTGTATTATAGTAACCTTCATTGACCAACTCCATGTAGTCTGCATAGTCGGATACGATATTCAGTTTGTTACTTACACTTTGGGCTGTGAACTGTCCGCTGTATGCAATCCGGGCGTCTCCGGATTTTCCCCTTTTAGTAGTGATAAGTATTACGCCGTTAGCCGCCCGCGAACCATAAATAGCGGAAGAAGCAGCATCTTTCAGCACCGATATGCTCTCTACATCTTGCGGGTTTACATCTTCCATATTCCCAAAAGTACCGTCTATGATTACCAGAGGGTCGTAGTTATTGAGAGTTCCCTGTCCGCGTATGCGGATAGTAGCACCTTCATAGCCCGGCCGGCCGCCGCCGCTTTGGTTTACATATACGCCTGATGAAAGACCTGCCAGTCCTGCTGAAATGGATGTTATGGGCCTACTTTCGGCAGCTTTGCTGAAGTCTACGGACGAAACGGCTCCGGTCATATTTACTTTCTTCTGCATGCCGTATCCTATTACAACGACCTCTTCCAGTTGCAGGTCGTCTTCTAATAGTTTTATCAGGAATTCATCTTTTCCACTGACTGAAATCTCCTGAGCGGTATGTCCTACCAATGTGATTTTTATAGTTGCATTTTCAGGGACTTCAAGATTAAAGCCTCCGGCAATATCTGTCATTGTTGCTATGGTTGTACCTTTGACGGAAACCGATACGCCAGGGATAGGTTCATCTGTTTTATCTACGACTTTTCCGGTGATTGTCTTTGTAGGCATGGCTCCGGGTTGGGCTAAAGCATTTCCCACAAAAACGGTCAACAGAAAGACAATCAGACTTATTTTTAAAGTTTGTTTTCTTTTCATGTTTAGTCATTTTTAAATTTTTATTAACTTTGCTTTCAATAATGGCTGGCATCTCTTTTCTACGAGCCGGCTGATATTCAGAAACTGTTTGAATTTTATCGAAAAATATTATTATAGGATTAGAAAAAAAATTTGCTATAAAATTCAAACAGTTTCTAAAGCATTTCTTTTAATGCTTCTGTACGGAGCTGACTTTGACAGGAAGGCTCCGTTTTTAAGGTTTTTTCTTAAGGCATAACTTTTCTACTAATTTTAATGGTTATTAAATTACTTTCTATTGGGGAATTTTTAGTTTGATTAATATCAGGATCTCATTTATACTGAATATCTTTTGTCTAATTGCTGTATAGCATAAGCGTATGCTCCGCACATTACAGCCCTGTTGGCGCCAATAAGAGAAGTGATAATTCCGGTTCTTCCGGCAATGTCGTAATTGGCATAGTTGTCGCTCTGTGTTATTCTTACTTGTTTATTGACAGGTTTTAAAAACATTTTTCGATCTTTAGCATTAGTAAGATCAAAAATTTCATTTTGCATGCGTGGAAACGTAACCCCATTTGCTACTTTTATATTTTGTCTCAAAGTTTTCAGCATGCCTGGTAAGATGTATTTGGCTGCGCCGGAAAGCCCTCCCCCTATAACTAACAGCCCGTCGATTAGGGTCAAAGCTCCGGCAATGATTTCGGCAGCCAATATACCTAATTCTTCAAAGCTTCTGATTGCAGCATTGCGGTCGCCTTCTCCGTTTCCTTCTGCTATTTCAAATATTTCTTTGGGGGATAGCCCCGATTCGCTGCTGCCGGAAAGCTCTTTGTATACTCTCTTAATAGCTCTTATGCTAACACTCTCTTCAATAATCCAATCAGGATATTTGGGGTTTCGCCAACACCATAAATCACCGCCCGACCCATTGTCTCCTGTAAGCAAAGTCTTGTTAATCACTACTCCGGAGCCGAAACCTGTACCAAGTGTTATTCCGAGTAAATTTTGGTATTGTTTTGGGTTTTGAACATCCTGTAACCACTTGTTTATCATAGGTAAAGTGCCATATAAAGCTTCGCCGTATGCGAAAAGGTTTCCATCGTTATTTATAAATACCGGAATCCCGAATTTATTTTCAAGAAAAGCGCCAAGAGCAATACCTCCTCGAAAGGCCGGAAAGTTTGGCAGGTCTCCAATCACTCCGTTCTTGTAATCGGCAGGACCCGGAAAGGCGAAACTAATAGCAACCGGAAGGTCGGATAGCTGGGATTTTATGATGTGAAAGCCCTCCTCTATACGATTTAAACAGGCTTCGATATCGTCAGGAATAGCGGCAAGGGATAGCGGCTGTGTTATTTCCTGAAAGTTTTGGATTGCAGAAAATACAAAATTGGTACCTCCCGCATCTAATGTTAATACGATTTGTTTATTTGCGTTGTGCATATGTTACCTTTTTGAGAGTGTAAATGATAAGTAGAAAAGATAGACAGAGCAGAGTAAGAGTAGCCCGAAACCTCCGGCTAATCCGAATTTATCAATAACCAGACCAGCTATGGGTGTTACTATTGCACCTCCGGCTACACCTATAATCATCAGAGAGGAAACTTCGTTTGTTTGTTCTTTTTTGTATTGCAATGCAACTGTAAAAATGATGGAGAAAACATTGGCACAAGTGAATCCAACAAGTACAACTCCTGCAAGTAAACTCCATTGCTGTGCAGTAAACATTAATATAAGGAAGGCTGCTATAGCGGCAATCATATTGGTCTTAAGAAAAGAGGAGGGGCTAAACTTCATCAGCAAAAATGCTCCAAGAAAAGCTCCAATTGTCCTGGATGCAAAATAAAGACTTGATCCTAAAGCTGCATCATCTACGTGCATACCTAATCTTTGCTCGAATAGGCTGGGAGTATAAGTGTTCATGCAAACATCTATTCCAACAATGAGAAGTATTCCTAAAAACAGTTTTAAGATGAAGTAGTCTTTTTGTAGTTTCAATGTCTTTTGAAAAGAGGACCGGGCATTCTCTTTTTCTTCATTTATGGGAGTGAAGTTGATCCAGACTAATGTTAGTAGGGATATTGCAGCAAAAGCGACAAAAGCCAATCTCCAATCTGCGAATTGTTTTGCCGTGAAGCTGGTTACGACGGGTCCCATAAAAGATGCTATGGCTTTTATAAACTGTCCGAATGTGAGTGT
>JAISES010000387.1 GCA_031263965.1 Prevotella sp.
GAAACGTTACGCCGGTAACGTTCCAAGGTTTGTACTTCTGATGGGGACAAGTTTATTTGCATTGAGCAAAAATAGAAATTTTCTCTGACTTTTTCGCAATCCAGTTACTTTTGAGTATATGTAGGCTTGCAGTTAGTTAAAGCCCGTCTGTTGGCCAAAATGGGGAAAGCAATGGACAGTTACGAAACTTTTTATGCTGCTTATTTGAAAAACGACTCATTACAGAATGTACAACGTTTGAAAATGATCGACGAACTCACTACCCAATACGAAGTCGATAAGCACATAGCCGAAAAGGAACGTAACCGCAACTATTTCCTCTTTGCCTCCGGCGGCTGTATTCTGCTTGCCATTGTGCTTGGAGTATGGATATATTACAGCCGCAAAATTGCGAAGAAGAATAAAACCCTGGCTGCTCAGATAAAAGAGCTGCAAGAACAACAGGAAAAGACAGAAGCGGAACTACTCAGCAAAACTACATTTGAAATTGAGAATGACCCTGATGACGATCTTTGCCCCGAAAGCCGGAAAAATGAACTTTGTATCGCCATACGTGATATTATTCTGAAAGATAAAGCATATCGTGATTCCACTCTGACGCGCGATTTACTCGTTGAACGCTTAGGGACAAATAAGAATATATTTATTGACGCATTCCAATATTGTTTTGGCATGCCGTTTCCCGAATTTATCAACAACCTCCGGTTGAAAGATGCCATTACATTACTTGAAGACTCTGATTTGTCAATGGATGAAATATCACAAAGAGTAGGATTCGGGTCTTTACGAACTTTCCAACGTCAATTTCAAAATAAATACAACATGACTCCGAAAGAATACCGGAAGGCATTGACAAAATAGAACTTCTTGTTTTTTTTGCTGTCAGGCGTCGATAAAAATCGACGCCTTTTTTGTTTTGCCTAACTATAATATCCTATAATAAAGCATATTGCATATTGTCGCGTTTTTGTGACGATATGACACCCTCTATTTTTTGTACATCCTCTATTTTTGTTTTGAAAATAATAGCAGGTCGATGGAAAAGAACGGAAAAAATATTCTCGATGCTTTTTTTTCGGAAATAGAAAAGGAAATAGCCGTCAATCCTTTTTATTTCGAGAATCGCGTTGACAGATTCCGGGCAGCGGTGCATGAAATCATGGTAAAGGAGAAAGTCTACCACAATCCGGCACTCGACCGTAATCTTATGATCAAACGTTTGGGGGTAAACAAAAACCTTTTTACGGAAATGTTCAGAGAGTGTTTTGGCATGCCGTTTCGGGATTTTGTCAACGGATTGCGTCTGAAAGAATCTGCCAAGTTTCTGGAACAATCCGATATGTCGATAGAGAAAATCTCAAAGATAGTGGGCTTCGGAACCATACGAACATTTCAGCGCCTGTTTGTTGCAGAATATAAAATGTCGCCCAAAGATTACCGACAGATGAAAAATAAGAATAATAAACACGAATAAAAAAGAATGTAATAATAATCAACTATGAACAAGCAAATGAAAGCAAATAAAACAGTCATATTCTGCATACTGTTTTTTATGGGTATTGCGACTTATGCACAGCAAAGCGAGCAATCCTCACAAAGCTACTTCAAAAAAGGCAGTCTAAGCCTGCGTACTAATACTGTACCATGGCTGATGCTAATGCCCAATCTGGGATTCGAATACAAAGCATCTGACAATATCGGCTTGATTGTCGATGGTGCCTTCGCTCATTGGAGCCTCAAGAGTACAAACAAATACTGGCATCTTTGGAATGTAGCTCCACAAGTCCGTTATTATTCAGGTGAAGCTAAATACAACTATCTGGGATTACAGTATACAATGGGAGACTATAACCTGACAGGTACACAAGGCAGTTATATGGGAGGAGCATTGACTCTCGGACACCAATTTAATTGCGGACACAACCTGTTGGTGGATGTCGGTCTATCGCTCGGATATCTATATTTGTATGATACGGAAGAATATACCCGCAAAAATGGAATGAATGTTCGCACTAAAGAGAAATATTCACATGGATATTGGGGACCAACAAGCGCAAGCATCACTTTTGTCTGGAAAATAAACTGATCAACTTGAAAACTTCAAAAGATATGAAAACATATAAATTCAATTGCATATTGTTTACGGTAATCGTTGCTTTATTTTCCGTAATTTTTTCCTCCTGCACAAAGGAAGAACTGGTAAACCCACCCAAAGTAACTCTAACAACCGACTGGACAAACCGCACCACAGGCATTGCCATACCATCGCCTTATACTGTAGTCATAAACAATAAGAATCTGACATATCATTCTGTAAGTAACAACTTACCGGAACTGGAAGCAGGCTCTTATCCTGTTACTATCTATAATTATGCGGACAAAGTAACCATAAATGGCTCTACGGCCACCGTTGCCACTTCGGGCAGTATTGTTGATGCACAGCCGGGATATCTTTTCTATTCCGAATTGGATATAGAATTTGAGAATGATAAGGAGAAGACAGTGACAGCCGTTATGCAACAGCAGGTACGCCGGCTGAATATCGAGCTGACCGTTACAGATGGGAATATTGGCAATATCGAATCAATTACCGCCTCTTTGAGTGGTGTGGCAAACACGATAAATCTCAAGGACGGAACTTATTCGGGTACAGCGCAGAAAGTAGAGCCTGTGTTTACTAAAAGCGGCAACAAGCTGATTGCATCCGTCAGGCTGATCGGACTGACTGCCGAAGTTCAAAACCTGACCCTCGACATAAGCTATGCGGCAGGCTCTCCTCAGCAAATCACGACGGATATGAGCAGCTACCTTACAGATTTTGGAACAGATAAACATATACCGGTTACACTATCGGGCAACATTAGCATTTCCAAATCAGGCATAACATTCAATTCGGAAATATCCGGATGGGAAAGTCAGGGACAAATCGATGGAATCGATGCAAACGAACAATAACTTACAAATTAAAAACAGAAGAAAATGAAAACAAGGAATTTATTCGCGGCTGCCTTGATTGCAGCGGTCGCTTTTATATCGTGTTCGCAAGACGAAGACGTTACAACAAACGATTCGAACATTGTCCGCTTCAAAGCTTCGGTCGATGGACGCAATATGACCAAAGCAACCATTGGCTGGGACGGCACAGGAACCTTTGACAACGGCGATGTGTGGGGTATTTATGGTAAAATTACTACTCCCGAATCCTGGCCGTTAGACAATAAGCAGTATGCCGTTGGTTCTACTACTCTTTACTGGGACGATATAAGCATGGATAAGCCTGTCACTTTCTCGGCCTACTATCCCGCAGCAAGCACCATAGCTGACCCAACCGCATATAAATTTAATGTAGCAACTGCAACTAATCCCGACTTGTTAGTTGCCACACCTGTTACAGCCGGCAAAGGCGAAACGGTAAACCTTAACTTCAAACATGTAATGCACAAGCTGGCATTCAACTTCAACATGGGGAATGCTCCGGGCAATATATTAGAAATTAAGTATCGATTGCTGAACATGAAATCGACTGCTAATGTAAATATATTGGACGGTACGGTAGATGAAACATTATCGGAAGGCGCTGGTGCTTATCCTCAAAAAACACTTTTTGATGAGGTTTGTGTGGCTCCGCAAGATTTGACTCCCAGCGCAGACTGGATTGAAATAGAGTTGGCAGGCAAGACATATATAGCTAAAGTTCCGGCAAACCTGAATCCTCAGAATCCTGCACACCCTACTCGTCTGGAAAGCGGTAACAGGCTGATTGTAACCCTGACGCTTAAAGTGGATCCCGGTACAGGTAGAACAGAGGTGTCTATCACGACTACTCAAATTTCGGCATGGGAAAGTCAGGGGCAAATTGATGATGTTGATGCAAACGAACAATAACCGATAAACAGACAGAAGATTACTATGAAACTAAAAAAAATATTGATTGCTGCTCTTGTCGTACCGCTGGCATTCACCGCCTGCGACAAGAGCGATGAAGCAGACAACTCGCGCGAACAAGTAAAAATTGTAGCTACCATTGGTGTACCTACCGGTAATCAGACCAAAGCTTCTTTCGAAAACGATGGCAGCGGAGCGTTTGAAGCCGGAGACGAATATTCCCTGTCTTTCTGGAGTCCGACGTTAGGTATGGGAGCGATCTTCCCATACGAAATTGGAAAGACCACTCTTTATTGGGACGAAGTTTACCATGATGACAATCCTGTTGATTTTACGGCATGGTATCCGGTTTATAGTTTTAGTGGAATATTTATACAACGATATAAGGTAGCAGATGCAGCAACCGAAGCAGCCAAAGATCTGTTGATGGCGCCAACGGTTACTGTAGCTGTACATAATCCGGTAAACCTGCAATTTAAGCATGTAATGCATAAACTGACGATAATTTTGAGTGCGGACTTTTATTCTGCTGCCGAGCTGAATAATGCTGTAATCACGCTGAAAAACTTAAAATCGGACGCTATGGTCGATTTTGAGAATGGAACCGTAGATGAAACCGCCGCTTCGGGAACAGATCCTTATCCGCAGAAACAGGGAGCCGCCGCGAACTTTATTGTCGCACCCCAGAATGGTCTTACCGCGGGTACGGACTTAGTAAAGATCGAGGTAGCCGGAAAAACGTATATGTATAAAGTCCCTGATAACCTTACTGTTTTGGAGAGCGGGAAGCAGCTATCGTTGACGCTGAAGCTCAAAAAAGGAGATGGTGTAACCGGCGATATTTACATCGGAGAAGACTTTAATCCGGGTGGAGGACATGACGGATGAAATCCAATACAAAGAAGTTGAATATGCAGCAAACGCTGCTGATGGTATGCCAAGTAAGTAATGAAAACAATTTAGAAACTGTTTGAATTTTATAGCAAATTTTTTTTATAGATATTTTCAGATGGATTTTTTTCTTTTTGCTTGCAGGTTTAGCGGGCTAAACCAAAAGTAAAAAGGGGAAAATACGCTGAA
>JAISES010000427.1 GCA_031263965.1 Prevotella sp.
TTCCCAGTAATCCACTGAAAATAGACGCTTTTCATCATTCGATATTAGTACAATGTCATTCATTATTTTATCTAGGAATCGAAAATTTTTGTTGATTGAGTAATTTATTAAGGCAACGAAAGCGCCACAATACCTCCAATCATCATCAATAAAAATATAGTGGTTGAACCCCAACCACTCTATGGAGTTGCCTAGCAATCGGATCAAATCAATTGATTCATATTTTTGATTTTTATCATCCTGCAATATATTGCTATTATACTTATTTACAGATGTATATACCATATCACTTATTTCAAGAGATAAAAATGTAATTTGCGACGCATCAACTCGATAAATACTATGTATCTTTTCTATATAATCTTTTTGATAAATTTTGCATTGCGCTTTTCTGAACAATAACTCACGATGTTCATTTGCCGTATTCATAAACACCCCTTTCTACCAATTGAATAATATGATTTGCCTTTTGGGTTGGCAATTTTGAGATGTCCATACTTATTCATTTGAGTTTTTCCATTGTCAGTTTTTACTTTTCCGGCTTCCCAGTGGGGGTTGCCTTTATGACTTATGTAGGGCCGGGCTGCTGCGGCTCCGAAGCCCCGCCAATCTTGTTGCCAAGACCATAGACGGAAACAGCGAAAAATGGAATAATGCTTGAATGACTTTCCTGCCTACTCCACCTGTCATCCGCCTGAACTCGTCCAAATCCGGCCAAAAAAGTTTTTTTCAATCCTCAATTTTTGCGGGTACTATTTCGGGTATCGTAAAAAGATTATAACATTATATAATATAAAATCAATATATTATATCACAAACAAAAAGTCAGGATGTGGCATCTGATTGTATCGTCGGTTCCGCCAATCTTTACAAGAATCTAGGGCCTGTTGATACTATTTGACATAACTTGCCAAATTTGCTAGTCTTCAGACATGAAAATAAACAAATGGCAATTTCGTAAAATTTCTGACCTTTTCCCTACTCCCCGTGGCAATGTCCGCTTGGACAATCTTACTGTCCTTAATGCCATTCTCTATATTGCTGAGAATGGCTGTAAATGGCGAGCCTTGCCTACCCATTTTGGTAAATGGGACACTATTTACGCCCGTATGAGTCGTTGGGCTAAAACCGGTATTCTTGACCGCGTATTTGAGCGATTACAACGAAAAAATGTCTTACAAATACAAATTAAAGCTGTCTCGTTGGACAGCACCTCCATAAAAGTACACCCAGACGGCACAGGAGCCTTAAAAAGGGGGGGCCGCAGTCCATCGGAAAATCCCGAGGAGGATGGAACACCAAGCTTCATATGGTTGCCGCGAATGCCCAAAGCGCAGTAGCTTTCCATCTTTCTCCTGGCAATAACCATGACGCTCCTGAAGGACGTAAACTTGTTGAACATATAGGCAACTCACTTGGTACCTGCTTTTTCTTAATGGACAGAGCTTATGAAGGTGATGAAACCCGGCAAACAGTAGAATCATTGGGCTATACTCCTGTGGTTCCACCAAAGAAAAACCGTAAGGTGCTTTGGGAGTACGATAAAGAATTATACAAAAAACGGAATGAGGTGGAACGGCTATTCCGTAGGTTAAAGGGTTTTCGGCGAGTATTTACAAGATACGATAAACTTGACATAATGTTCTTGGCTTTTGTGGTATTTACTTTGGTTGTTATAGGGTTAAAAAATGGAGGATGAAATCATGTCAAATGTAAAACAAGAAATCTATGAGAAACTGTTAATTATTTTGCAAGGTGCCACTTCAGGCCCTTTATCTGATGCTATTATACGAGAAATGGGAGCCGTTGCGAAAGAAGACCTAGAAATATTACTGGACAACATAAAATTTCTAGAAAATAAAGGTTTTGTTGCTTCAAGGTCTCCTTCTGTTACAAAAGATCATCACGCTGGTGATGTTCGTTGTTATCTGGAAGATCTTTACGTTCTTCAGCCATAGAGTTAATTCTTTTTCTTGTGTTTTCTTGTATTTTGGCAATATATGCTTCCTTCTTTTTGTTTTCTTCTTCTCTTATATTAATAACAGATTTGGATTTCATCATATCCTCCAGATTAAAATTGTTTATCTGGAAAATGATATGAGTAGATTCACCATCTTAAAATTTGTACGCATTCACCACCTGTTTCTATAGTTTTCAAAAAATTAAGAAAAGGTGGGTTTGATAGTATCAACAGGCCCTAGATAGTGCGCAAGACAACTATGAAGCCGCCAAACTGCACACCGATGCTCAGAAGAAGGATCTCTGCCTGCGGTTAGCTTGGTTCCAGGCCACTTGGGCTTCTATGCTCAACTCAGTTTTGGAACAGCGTTCACCCACCAACGACACCTATAAGCATGACGGAGAGAGGAGCTTAACGCTCCTTCAGTCCGTCTCTAAGATGTGGGGTCTGTCAGATACAGCTGGGGTTCAGAGGCTCGGGAAGACTCAAAAGATCTTCAGGCAGATGATGGGATGGGAATGACCTCCTTGCCGACATCTTCCTGAACTGAACCACCACCATCAACCTGCCGTATACTGGCATAATATAAGAGAGGTAAAAAAATACGCGGCCCCCCCTTTACAAAGGTCGCGCATCCGTGTATAGGATAAATCAGCCCAAGTGGAGTGTACGAAACTCCACTTGGGCCTGACCACAACAGTATCAATGACGGAGTGATACTATCATGGCTGACCCAAGTATACGGGTTACCGCTCCATTCATCAAGCCTTTTTTTGCCCCCACCCCCACCTCACGCCTTCCTCTGTGGCCGCCTTAATCCTTATGATTCATGGGGTTATCTGCCCCTCCCATTCATCAAGCC
>JAISES010000464.1 GCA_031263965.1 Prevotella sp.
AAAAAAAGAAAAAGAAAACCCGGGAATCCGCCAGCCGGTTTCAGGAGGAAGAAAGTAAAGCCAGTCCTATAGCTCAGTTGGTTAGAGCGCTACACTGATAATGTAGAGGTCGGCAGTTCAACTCTGCCTGGGACTACAAGCGGCAAGAAAGGAATGGAAACCCAAAACCCAAACTTTCAACAATCGAAAGAGAATCAGCCGAATAACCTTACTGTGGTGGAGCGGAAAAGAGGAATGATTTCATAATTTACAGTTTTTGTTTTACAAATGTTTTACATAAGGATTATCAAAAAAAGATAGTTTAAACAAAAAAACAGGAGTAAAGGAAGGTTATTAATTATGAAGGCGACATTAAAAATAGAGCTGCGTAAGGACTACAAAAGCAGCAAAGGCAACCGGACGGTTTGCCTGAGATATATCGCCTACCGGCAGAGTACATTAATCAGTTTGAACATAGGAATAGAGGAAAGGCATTGGCCTTGCATGAGTTTTTCATTATATATGCGGCCAATTAAAATTTGTAGCGTATGAAAGCCACATTAAAGATAGTACAGCGGGTTAAACATGAAACAAAGGATGGAAAATGTACGGTCAGTCTTCATACACCTCCTACAGGCAGACAACGTATATAGGCCTGGATATATCCGTAGAACCCAGGTACTTTATGACTAAAATCAAAATTATTATCCTATGAGATATATTTTTCTACTTATCCTTTTTACAGCTTCAAATTTTATTTATGCCCAGGGACAAAAGGTGAGTTTTCTCTTTGCCGGTGATGCTATGCAGCACAAAGCCCAATTGGATGTGGCTAAAACAAAAGACGGATACGATTATTCCGCTTATTTTAAATATGTGGAAGATGAAATAAAAAAAGCGGATGTGGCTGTCGTAAATCTGGAAGTTACGCTACCCGGAAAACAGTTCAGCGGCTATCCCAATTTCGGTTCTCCCGATGAATATGCTTTTGCTCTGAAGGATGCAGGGTTCGACATTTTCCTTACGGCGAATAACCATATTCTCGATAAAGGAAAGAACGGATTGGAACGCACCGTTATGATGCTCGATTCGATGAAGGTGAAGCATACAGGCGTCTTTGTAAATAAGGAGAAGAGGGAACTTTATTATCCTTTGATGATGATAAAGAATGGCATCCGCATTGCCATGCTGAATTATACCTACGGAACAAATGAAGGCCATGTGCTGACTCCGCCCAATGTTGTGAACTATATAGACCGCAAACAGATGCTGAAGGATATTGCGGCTGCTAAGCAAATGAAAGCCGATATTATCATTGCGAATATTCACTGGGGGATAGAGTATGTGTTAAAACATAACAGGGAACAAAAGGCTCTTGCCGGTTTTCTTATTCAAAACGGCGTCCGGTTGGTTATAGGCGGGCATCCGCATGTGGTGCAACCGATCGATATTCAGAAAAAAGGCGATACTATAGAAAATATTGTTGTTTACTCGATGGGTAATCTGATTTCGGCCATGAAACCTGTCAATACAACGGGAGGCATGATGGTGAAAATAGATGTCAGTAAAGGCGAGGATGGTCAAATAAATATAGACAGTTGCGATTATTCCTTGGTTTGGGTAAACAAGCTGATGAAAGATAAGAACACTCCTTCTTTTTTCGAATTGTTGCCTGTCGCTGATTTCAACAATGAAAAGGGGAAAGAAAAATTAGGCGCAGAGGCATTCCTTAAAATGCAGACTTTTGCTGCTAACGCTAAAGCTGCGATAGAAAGCTTATGGCCTAAGGATTAAGAAACTGTTTACGAAAAAATTCCTAACAGTTTCTTATATATTTTTCCATTTACACAGGATATTATCCAGTAAATCAACTATCAGGAATAATATAAATCCTATCAGTGAAAGCACAATAATACCGAAATACATCTGCACATAATCGATGCGCATTTGCGAATCGGTAATGTAAAAGCCAAGCCCTTTATCCGTACCGAATGTTTCGATAAAGAATAAAGCCGAAGTAGCTATTCCCAATGCTACCCGGAGGGAAGAGAATGTTTCGGGCAAAATGGCAGGCAGGGTAATATGCCTCATTTTTTGCAGACCGGTGGCTCCGAATGAGGTAAGAACATAGTAATTCTCTTTTGAAATATTCCGCACAGCATCACGGATGGCAATGATCAGTTGGAAAACAATAATCAATACGACTATGATAATCTTGGATGTCTCGCCCAGATCAAATAAGGTCATTACAATAGGCAAGAGTGCTAGCTTCGGGATAGGGTAAGAAAAATATATCATGGGGCCTAACAGTTTATTCGCCCTCTTGTTATACCCCATCCATAGCCCCAGAATCAGGGCGATAGCCAGTGAAATGCCAATGCTGATAGCAATGCGTTGCAGGCTGGCCAGTGAGTGATCCATGATTCCGTTTTCGAATGCTTTCCGGTAGGCTGAATATACATCGGTGGGGGCGGGAAGGGCTTTCAATTGCAACCATTTGGCAAGGATATACCATATGGCGTTGAACAGGAAAAAACCTCCTGTTATATAACCGGAATAATTAAATATGCGTTTTCTCCTCTGTGCCATCAGTATCCTGTTTTTTGAACAATGGATGCAACAAACCTTAGCTTTTCCTCCTGATATCCGGAAACACTGAACATCGGATTTTCTATCTCATGGATAATCTTTCCCGGAGTTTTGCTCATGATGACGATATGCTTTCCGATAGAAACCGCTTCGTGTATATTGTGAGTGATGAACAAGGTTGTTACCTTCTGTTTTTGCCACAAACGAAGAAACAGCCGCTGGGATACTTCCGAAGTGAATGTGTCGAGAGAAGAGAACGGTTCGTCCATCAATAGTATGTCCGGCTGGGAGACAAACGCGCGCGCCAATGCTGCCCGTTGTTTTTGACCTCCGCTCAACTGGGACGGGTATCTGTCCACCAGGTCTTCTATTTCCAATGAGTGGATTATTTCATTTACCTCTGTTTCTTTGAATGTTTTGCCGGGACTAAGCTTGAATGGCAGGTATATATTCTCTTTAACGGTTTTCCAGTCCAGTAATCCGTAATGTTGAGGCACATAACCTATCGATGTCTCTTTCGGGCTGAATGTTTTATTATTGAGTGTAATTTGTCCGCCGTACTCTTTGATGATGCCGCATAAAACTTTCAATAGAGTAGACTTGCCGCAACCCGAAGGTCCTATCAACGAATATATTTCGCCGGTTCTTATCGAAAGCGAAAAGTCGTTCAGAGCTTCGGTGTCGCCGTATTTTACACTCAGATGTTCTATCGAAAGCATTTGTTTTCTTATTGAGTGAGCAGGTCATTTATCAGATCTTCCACATTGAAAGAGTCGTTAAGCAGTTTTTTGCCGCTTAACCATATGACGACAGCTTGTATATCCTTGTCATTTACCGGAACAGGTTGGGCGTTGGTATATTTCGGAAGCGTAACTTTTTCGGCAACAGGCTCAGGAAATTTCAGATCCTTTACCAATATGTCCTTAATATCGGCAACTGTATGCGAATTCAGATAAGCTGCTCCGTCATTGTATGCAGCATATATTTTTTTGATAGCATCGCTATTCGTGTCGATTGTATTTTGTGAGAAGACAATTCCTGTTACAGTGTATTTCAGGCTATCCATCGATACCAACAACTTACTGCCTTCACTTGCTGCTATCAGCGCGAACGGATTGGGTAATCCTGTGGCATCTATTTTGTTGTTTCGCAACATCTCGAAGCGATCCGGTATTTTGTTTATCTCTATTTTTTCCACATCATCCGGAGTAAGCCCCACATCGGCTAATGCCATATCTATGCAGAAGTCAATGACTGTATTTTGCGATACGGCAACTTTTTTGCCTTTTAGCTGCGATAGATTATTTATCCCCGACCGGGCACCGGCGACAATGTAGAAAGGAGCCTGACATTTCGAAGTCAGCTTCATGTCAAAGCCTCCGGCCTTTAACAGTGCGGCGCTTGTATAGTCGGTAACGCCCCCATCTACCGAACCGCTTTGAAAAGCTATATCGCGCTGGTTAGCCGAAAGGAATTTTTCGATCGTAACTTTTACACCTTGCTTTTCAAAAAAGCCTTCGCGTTGAGCAACAGCCAAGGGCAGGTAGTCCATTGACGGCATCACGCCGATTGTTATTGCAGGAGTTTCTTTGTTTTCCTGTTTTTTATTTGAGGAGCATGCGCTGAATAATATAATTGCTGATAATACAGCAGATACCATAATATATCTCATTGTTTATTTAAATTAATTCAAGTTGCCGGTTATAAATTTATAAATAATGCGAATAAGTAGTTGAACATAGTCTGATTTATATGTTCGTTTTTATTATGCGGAATCTACGATTCCTTTTCTTAACTTTTTGCTTGACCAAAAAGTTACAAAAAGTCAAGGCTGTACCGGATAGCCGACCCACAATCAGCTTGCCGGCTAAACAAAATAAACTCGCATCTAACGATGC
>JAISES010000475.1 GCA_031263965.1 Prevotella sp.
TGGAGGTCGATTTGAGCCGAAAACCTCTGACCTACGCGCAGCTTGCCAAGTTGAAGGCTTTGCGCTACAAGAACGGCGAGGGCATCGAAATCGGCGGCGGAAGCCCCTATGGCAGCCTGATTTACACATTCTTCACCAGTGAGTTCAGCGTGTACCTGGTGGCGCCGGTCAACGCGCGGACCGTAATCACGCTGACCATTGGCAGCCCGGTGCTGTATGTCAACGATGTGCCCTTTATGATGGACGTGTCGCCGGAACTGGTGAACGACCGGACGATGGTGCCGCTGCGGTTCCTGTACGAGTGCCTGGACGCGGCGGTGAACTGGGACAGGGACACCCAGAGGATCAGCATCACAGGCGGCAGCAGCATGATCAGCCTGATCGTGGAGATCGGCAAGCTCCAGGATGGCATGGACACGGCGCCGTATATTAAGCAGGATCGGGCGTTTCTCCCTGTCCGCTTCATCACGGAGACGCTGGGCGGCTACGTGGAATGGCGGGAAGAGGGGCAGATGGTGTACATTATCTATGATCCGGTGAATCCGCTGAGGTGAGATGCGCGTGTGCGCGCGGAGGCGGGCGCACACGCGGGAACCCGGGCGAGGGGGGGATGGACCCGGCGCCCGGGTTTTGGGTTTGTGGGCACAGAAAGGGACAAGCTCGAAATAACAGTCAGAAGGATTCTCCGGGATACCGGTTATCATGAGGCGCCAGACCCCTGAGGGGCAGTCGAGTGTATGTTAAAGGTGTATGTTAAAAATGTAAATTTATATAAATGATGTTGATTTATGTAATTTATTGTGATATGATGAATGTAACGCAGGACAGAATCGCGCCAATGAATTGGGCTAAGGAGGATAAGTTAATGATTAAACAGCCTAAATTCATTGGTGTGGATTTATTCGCAGGAGCGGGGGGACTATCTCTGGGAGCTGAGATGGCTCGCGTCGATGTCGCTCTCTCAATTGAAAAGGATAAAAATGCAGCTGAAACCTATTCATACAATCATCCGAGTACCAAGGTAATAAATGATGATATAGCAAATATAACCAAGATTGACGTTTCAGTTGGCTCTTCCAAAATTTTGTTTGGGGGACCACCTTGTCAAGGGTTTTCTTATTCGAATCAACGTACTCGTAGCAAAGACAACCCCTCAAATTGGCTTTTAAGAGAGTTTTTAAGAATTGTAGACATTTGGCGCCCAGATTGGGTGATCTTTGAAAATGTCCGGGGATTCGTAAACACCGAAGCCAGACTTTTTTTGAATAGCCTCATAATTGACTTTGAAGAAAAAAACTATACCTGTACTTGGGCTATTCTTAATGCCTTAGATTTCGGAGTACCACAAAATCGTTCGCGCTTTTTTCTTGTTGCGTCACGGCATGGATATAAAATTAATTTCCCTGTCAAAGCATCCCAAAAGTATGTCACCGTCTCTCAGGCCATTTCCGATTTGCCGAGCTTAGAAAACGGAGCAAGCGAAGATTATTTGGAATATCAATTTGAAGCTACTAATTCGTATGCCAAAAGATTGCGTGGAAAACTTTCAGAATGCTCTGGTCATTTGGTTAGCAGAAATGCGCCCCACATTATTGAAAGATATAGATACATATCTCCCGGCGGAAATTGGAAAGATATACCTGAGCATTTAATGAAAAATTACACTGATCGCACTAGATGTCATACAGGTATTTATCATCGTCTTCGACCCGATGAACCAGCTCTGACTATTGGCAACTATAGAAAGGCCATGCTAATTCACCCGTGGGAGAATCGAGGATTATCGGTGAGAGAAGCTGCCAGAATACAATCATTTCCTGATTGGTATGAGTTCAAAGGTTCAATAGGTTTCCAGCAACAGCAGGTTGGCAATGCTGTACCGCCATTATTGGCACAGGCGGTATTTAGTATTATTACAGGTGGGGAGTATAGCTTATGACGGATCATAGTGAAGCTAGAAATGAGTTTGCACAGTACAGCAGCTTGGAAGCATGGCTTTTTGCGCAATCGGATGATCAGTTTCCTGCTTATTATACTGCACAAGGCGAAATATCTTATCCTAAAAAATATGAAACACTAAAAGCCGCATTGGTTCCTTTACATAATACAGTTGAGAAAGGAGCAATGGTCGAATCTTTTTCCAAGTGGAAAAAAGAGTTGGAAAACAGAATGACTGTTTTAGAATCCACAGATACTCCTCCTGCGGAGGAAATACAGGAAATAAGCCGACTCTTAAAAATTGATTCAATTATCTATCTGAATCAACATGGCACTGGCCATGTCGACAAGGTTGCTGACAAGGCGTTTGAATTATTGAAATATTTTACCGTCGATCCTCTATCACCTACTGAAGTATTTTTATTATTGTGTGCAATTCAAGTACATGATACGGGAAATGTTTTTGGCCGAGGTGGTCATGAGATAAATATACGACAAGCGACACTCGATATATTAGGGCCTATTATTCCTGACGTACCTACCCAAAACCTAATATATCGTATCGCGCAGGTTCATAGTGGAAATATAAACGGCGATAAAGACACTATTGGAAATCTGCTTTTTGATCGTGCTTTGTTTAATAAAAGACCGATCCGGGAACCAGTACTTGCAGCAATACTGCGCTTTGCTGATGAATTGGCTGATGATTCATCTCGCGCCGATAAGCAAGCCATTAAGCTTGACAGGATACCAGATGGTAGTACGCTTTATCATCAATATTCAAACGCACTCCATGCAGTCAACATTAATGAGAACGCAATTAACCAATCCTTATATTTATCTCTTGACTACTATATTGAATCGAAATTGATAGCAAAAACGTTCCCTAAGAATGGGAGCGAACAATTATTAATCGACGAAATATTCATAAGGACAATTAAAATCGAGCGAGAGCGTCGGTATTGCATGCGGTATTTTAATCAATACTTGCCATTAGTAGAAATTCATGTGCAAATACAGATAGATTTTGAATTTGACTTGATGGAACCAGAGGTGATTCAATATACTCTAAAGGAGAATGGGTATCCAGCGCAAGAAATAACGATAGAATGTGAGGAAAACACAGGCGAGAAAGTTATCGCTTTATTAAGAGGAAAAGGTTGGAGGTTGTAGAATGCCAGCTGACAAGAAAATAAGAAAAAATCCTTTTCAAATTACCACACCCGAAGATTTGACCGCCCAAGAAACGGTGGATTTATTTGTGGATGTCTTTACCGATTTTCCGCAGATCATTGATCCTGGTCATGGATTTCTAATGGGGCCGCGTGGCGTTGGAAAAAGCATGATGTTTAGGTATCTTCAATCGGATTGTCAATGTATTGTAGGAAAATGTAGCTTTTCGGATTTGCCATTTTTGGGGATTTATATTCCTATCAAGAACGAGAGTTTCGTAAAGACAGAGCTTAAAAGGCTTGACGATCGTCATGCCAGTGAAATATTCAATGAACACCTGATGATATCTCATATAGCGGTTAAGATATTTGATAGTCTTATAAAAAATGACCGTGCATTATCAGCAATAAACGCCGACAGTCTGTTTGATTTTTATCGTAATACCTTCATTCCATTGCTTTACCCTTATGATCTTGGTATCTTTCTTGAGAGCAAAGACAAAATATATGGAAGCATGCAAATACTAGAAAACATCATGGCAATAATGAATCAGGCATACCGTTTAGCGTCACGGTATACAAATCATTTGTCATTTACAAATGACTTGCCTGTTTATGATGGGCCTTTGTTTGATTATCAAGACTTTCTGGTACCTTTATTATCAGGCTTACCACAGGTTGACGGTTTCCCTAAAGGTACACTATATTTGCTGATAGATGATGCTCATTTTCTTTCGGAAATCCAAACTTGCATCCTAAATTCATGGATCGCTACCAGAACCAGTAGAAAAATCAGTTTTAAGGTATCTTCACAATATAATTATAAGAGTTATTACACTGTTACAGGCGCTACAATTGACTCGCCACATGACTATACTGAAATGGATATGACTACAGTTTATACAAGTACAATAAAAAAAACGTATAAAGAGCGTATTCGCAAAATAGTGGAAAAACGATTAGCTTTAGAAGGGGTATTCGTACCCGTGGAGGAATTTTTTCCCGATGATGCCGAACAAGAAGAGCAGATTCACCTAATCGCGGAAGGGTATCGGCGAAAACATGATATCGGTGAAGGGCGTGGCTTTTATCGTAGCGATGATGCTGTTCGCTATGCAAGGCCAGATTTCATACGCGATTTAGCTGGGACAAGAAAGTCCAGTTCAACATACAGTTATTCGGGTTTTGATCAACTGGTTCATTTGTCGTCTGGAATTGTTCGTTATTTTCTTGAGCCTGCACATGCAATGTATTCTAAGGAGGTTGCTGAAAAAGGTTCCCAAAAGATATTGTCTATTTCTCCATCCATTCAGAATAGTGTTTCGAGAAAGGAAGCTGAAAAATTTCTTTTCAGTGAATTGGAGAAGTACAAAAAAGAAGGTCATGAGGAAGCCATTCCTAAAGAAGATATTGAGTATCTTTCAAACTTGGTGCAGGGTCTAGGGGGGCTATTTCGACGGATATTATTATCTGACAGATCAGAAAGAAAAGTGTTCTCTATGGCAATTTCTGACAAAATATCAAGTAATGTTGAGCGGATTATAAATATAGGTGTAAATTTGGGCTTTTTCCATCGTTCTACTATTGGCAGAAAAGATCGAAAAAGTGGTGGTAGAACCCAATTGTATGTAATGAATAGGCGATTAGCTCCTATTTGGAATTTAGACCCTACTGGTTTTGCCGGATATCTGTTTTTACAGAACACGGTGTTAGAAGAAGGGATGGAGAATCCCCAAAGCATGTTAAGACGCGTTGAAAAGAACGGGCATCTGCATGAAATGGAATATCATCAACTCAACCTTTTTGATGGATATACCACTCCTATTGAAGTTTACGGAGAGGAAGATGAAATTAATGGTTAATAAGTATAAGTTGAACGTTCTAAACGAAAACATTAGTGAATCCATTGATTTATTTCTATGTACAGCAAGCTTTGAATCGCGGTGTTTATCTGTACCGCAAAATATTGAGCGGTCAAAAATCAAAAATGCAATCATATTTTATATGAAAGATTCGAACCAATATATTAACGACAATAAAACGATCCTTCAGAGGCATTTTAAGGATGCTTCAACTTGTGTGGAATTAATCCATAAAGACCCACTTTTCACAGCAGATAGAATGCAAGAGATACTTGTAGACTATTCACAGCGCCACACGATAGAATCTATTATGGTGGATATTACAACTTTTACACATGAATCTTTGCTTATACTTTTAAGATTGATTCCTATTGTGTTCCCATCGGCCTTGATTACGTATGCTTATGCAAATGCGCAGGAATATGATGCCGATAATGAAAAAGATGATAAGTGGTTAAGCAAAGGGATTGGAGAAATCCGGTCTGTTTTGGGATATCCAGGAGAAATTCTTCCTGTACGAAAAACCCACTTAATTGTTGTAGTAGGTTACGAATATGAACGGGCCACAAGCATTATTAACGCATTAGAACCAAGCATACTTGCATTGGCGTTCGGACGCTCTGACAATGCGACAACAGAAAAAGACAAAGATGCTAATGAGCATTATCTTCATCTAGTCGAACAAATGGCTTCTTCATATCAAGAAATTGAACGTTTTGAGGTGAAATGCAATGATCCAGTTGAAACGTGTAAAAAAATCGAAACACATATTTCAAAATATAGCGATATGAATATTGTAATTGTTCCATTGAACAATAAAATATCTACTTTGGGTGTTGCTTTTGCAGCTATCTCTAATCCCTCAATACAATTAAGCTATGCTCCTGCCTTGGCTTATAACTACACTAATTATTCAAAGCCAGGAGATAGTTGCTATATTATGAACTCTCCACATTCTGCCATAAAAGGTAAGGTGTTATGATGCGTATAGTTGAACCCGGATTTGAATTTTTGGATGATATTCACGGAGATACTATTTTAAAATCTATCGAAAAGATAGGGCGTACTTGTTATAAGAGTGAGGATAAAATTACTGATGCTTCTGCCGCTAGCTTTGTTGCTCGAATCATAAAGAGTGGGCATGAATCAGTGATTGAGCATGAGAAAATCACAGTAAAAATTATCTGTGACCGTGGAGTCAGCCATGAGATTGTAAGGCACCGTATAGCGAGCTATAGTCAGGAAAGCACAAGATATTGTAATTACAGTGATAGCAAGTTTGGAAATGAATTGACTTTAATCAAACCTTTTTACTGGGCCGAAGATCCAGACAAATACTCTGTTTGGCTTAACACAATGAAAGTAATAGAAAAAGCATACCACACACTTGTTGCCAGCGGCGCAAAGCCAGAAGAAGCTCGTAGCGTTTTGCCCAATAGCCTTAAAACAGAAATTGTTGTTACTATGAATCTTCGTGAATGGAGGCATTTTTTCAAGTTGCGTACACCAACTACTGCCCACCCGCAAATGAGGGAAGTTTCTATTCCTCTGCTATCCGCAATGAAAAAGAAAATTCCAGTGATATTTGATGATATAAACGTATAGCAAATATAAAAAGTCGGGGGATTCCGAGAGATTTGATTATCATGGGGTGCCAGACTCCGGACAAGAGTTCGTGTACATTGGATATGTAAAAATTTAAAAATAATGTTGATTTATGTAATTTATCGTGATATGCTGAATGCAGCGCAGGGCAGAATCACGCTGATCATTGCGGGCGGGTGCCGTTGTGAGAATTTTTCTCCATATCGGAATTTTTCTGCCGGCGCGATATCTATAATGACGATGGGTCCCAGGGAATACGAGCCGCTTCGACTGGAATATTATTCGAGCAGACTGTTCACAATGCAGGATATTCGGGGCAAGAGTGAGAATTATAACGATTTGAGGCATACCTACCAGATATCCATTATCGGAGACTGGGCCATGTTCCGTGATCAGGAATTTTAGCGTGAGTTCCAGTTTATGATCCCAAGCGGGCGATTTCACTGGGCGGACGGAGTCGTATTATTACGGTGGAGCTGTCAAAATTAGCTGGGTTGTTAAAAAAGAAGTGAAAGACATGACCAAAAAGGAACGCTGGGCGGTATTTTTCCGGTATAGCGCGGATAAGGAAAAGCGAGGGATAATCAACGAGATACTGCGGCGGGAGGAGGGGATCGCCATGGCGGCGGATGTGTTGCTGACCATCAGCAAGGATGAGATCGAACGGGCCAGATTGGAGAGCGAATACAAATATGAGGTAGA
>JAISES010000039.1 GCA_031263965.1 Prevotella sp.
GAACCAAAGCGGCTCAGATTTGTATACAATGTGGTAAGGATGAGCAATCCCGAAGAAATAAAGGATTTCGATCCGGAAATAGTTATCAATGCCGCAACGGTAAAATATACTATCGATGCATTTGAAATGGCGCTTCCGTATCTGAGCGAATCATGCATTTTATCCGATATAGCATCTGTAAAAACAGGATTGAAAGAGTATTATAAGAAAACAGGCCGGCCGTTTGTGTCTTCTCATCCGATGTTCGGACCAACGTTTGCAAACTTGTCCGACCTTAGCACGCAAAGCGCCATTGTGATATCCGAATCGAACCATTGGGGTAAGATATTTTTCAAAGATCTATATAACAGCCTTAACCTGAACATATTCGAATATACGTTTGAAGAACATGACGAAACGATCGCTTACTCGCTGTCTATCCCGTTTGCATCTACATTGGTATTTGCTTCGGTGATGAAACCGCAGGATGCTCCGGGAACGACATTTAAACGTCATATGGATATCGCACGCGGATTATTGTCCGAAGACGACTTTTTGCTTACTGAAATCCTTTTCAATCCATATACTCCTGCGCAAGTAGAGGGTATTCGGGCCGAATTGAAACAACTTTTGGGAATTATAGAGAAAAAGGATAGTGCGGCTATGCTGAAATTCCTGACCAAGGTGAGGGAAAATATAGCTGAAAAGAAATAACAAAAAGAGGGTGTGTAAAAAGGATTTTTGACACACCCTCTTTTTTCTTAGCCATAGTTTATTCGCGTTATAGTGCTAAAATTAATCCTACAGTGTATGTTTTCAGATCGGGGCCTTTGCCTTTGTCAAACATAGAGAATGGAGAATAATACCCGTAGACACTGATGTCGTCTATGCCTACCTGAAGCCTGAATTTCATGTCGATGGGACGTATGTTCAGATCTCGGCCTTTGGTCTCTTTTATTTTCCCGCCCACCTCATCATAATATTTAACATGCGATCGGGAGTAAAATTTGACAAAGCCGACCGCCCCTCCCGATATGTGAAAATTCGATACCTGATATTCCAGCAATAATGGCACAGTGAGATAATGTACAGTGAGTTTATTCGTTTTGTAATTGATTCCTTCGGGAGCCGGCTCAAATATTGTGATCCCGTCTTTTTTAGTCAGCGCTGCATTGTTGTCGAAGTGGTAGTTTGACCATTCGCTGCCAATACCGCTAACGAATAGCCAGTTAGTATTGCTGATCTGTTTGTTGAAATCGAAAAGATTGAGCGTATAATTGAGCGATTTGCTCATCTTTATATCGCCATTCGGAATATCGTTGTTGTAATTCAGAAATCCGATGCCGAAGCCTGTCCAGTGAGGGTGCAGCCGTTTTTTCTTTTTCCACGAAAAGAGGAAATTATAAGATGAACCTCCGTATTCTATCTTGCTTTTTTCTAATGTCAGGCTTTCTTTTACCTCGGTGGTAGTGGTCGTTTTTGTAATCGTTTCGCCGGTAATGGAATCTATTTCAATGACAGTCCTTATTGTTTTCACAATAGTGTCTTGTGGAAAAACAGGATTTCCGGCAAAAACAGACATTGCACAGAAGCCGGTTATAAATAAAATGCTAATTCTTTTCATCGGTTATTGTATTTTTAAGCGTTTATTATTTACGTAAATAAATAGATCTTTCAGTTTATTCAGTTCCGGATCCAGTTTCTTTGGAGAGAAGTTCCCTTTCAGGTAGACCACTGTTATTTTGTTTGACTTATTTTTATACAGGATGTATTCGTAACCTTTATTCTTTCCCGATCCTACCAGATATGTTCCCGATTCTGTTTTGCCATTCTTTTTTACGTCAGATATGATCGAGGTTATATCTTGTTTCAGATAAGATAGGATATCCTGTTCTTTCGGTGCGCTATAATCCATCACAAGGCTTTTGTAAAGGCTTATGTTGCTCCCTTGAGAAAGCACGTCCGATGCCAGTTGCACCAGTACGGAACCTTCCTGCTTGCCGTATCTGTCAAATATATCCTTAATGCTTAAATGATCCTGCGCTGTAGCCAAGAGGGTGGTCTGTAACAGGCAAATCAATATAAAAATTTTACGTTTCATAATCTTGTTTTTATTCTGTAAAGGAGTCCAGTACTCCTATTTGAGTATTAATCACTTCTTCATTGATATTTGTTATGTTATCTATCGAATTCAGTACTTCAGCGCTGATTAATCCGGCGTCGGTTATCTCTTTTCCGTCTACATAAACTAATGATTTCGTTTCTTTTACGTTGGGAATGTAGAATAATGACCATATTCCGGCAATTATAAGTATTCCGGCAGCAATACCTATCCATCTAAAATGGGATTTGTTGGTTTTCTTTTTAGGGGAAATCTCGTTCATCTCCTCCGAAAAGAAATTGAAAATTGGCTTATATGCTTTGTGCCGGTCTTCTATTTTAGCTTGTAGGAAATAGTCGCGAAGGATTTTTTCTTCCTGACTGGAAGTCTCTCCTTCAAAATATTTTTCCAATAATTTATCGATATCATTCATGTTTTATTTATTGTTTAAGAAACTGTTTGAATTTTACAGCAGATTTTTTTTATAGGTATTTTCAGATGGATTTTGTTCTTTTTGCTTGCGGGTTTAGCGGGCTAAACCAAAAGTAAAAAGGATAAAATACGCTGAAAAGAGCATAAAAAAATTGCTGAGAAGTTTTTTTCAAATCCTATAATAATATTTTTCGATAAAATTCAAACAGTTACTAAGTTCATAAATTTGTCGCGGACGGCTTTCCTTGCCCTGGATAGGTTCACTCTTATCGCATTGCTGTCAGAGCCTGTTATTTCCGCAATCTCATCTAGTTCGTATCCTTCCACATCGCGCATCATAATTATCATTCGTTGCGTTGGCGGAAGCGTGTCGATTATCCGCCTGATAATCGCTATCTCATTCTTTTGTTCGGTATATTGGTATGGAGTGAGAGTGTTATCTGATATATCGGTTGCCCCGTTTGACAATTTATACCGTGTACTGCGTAATTTGTCGATACAGATATTTTTTAGCGTTTGCATGGCGAATCCTCCGATATTGGGATGATTTTCCAACTGAGAGCGCACATTCCATAGTCTCAGGAAAGTTTCCTGAACAGCATCCTGCGCCTCGAAATCATTCGGCAATATACTTCCGGCAAAGCTTTGCAGCTTCTCGCGAAGGGGGATAACATTCGATTTAAATCTTTCTAACTCCATAACTTACTAAGATAACGATGAAGATGAAAAAATGTAACATTAAAGATTACTTTTTATTTAAGAACTGTTTGAATTTTATCGAAAAATATTATATAATTTCTAAAAATTAATTACACATATATTTAAAAGTGTCCAGTTGGGCTTTAAGCAGTCGGACATCAATCGCCAGAATTTGGCAATGCGTTCTTTGAGAGATGATATATA
>JAISES010000141.1 GCA_031263965.1 Prevotella sp.
GAGATGGTTAGTATCAATGAATTATTAAAACTCTCTAAAAGAGGGCTTCAGATAAAGGGTGATTCGAGAGCGGAAGTTGCCCGCCGCCTGAACCGGATTGTAAAAGGAAATGGCGTCGCCCGTTTGATAGATTTTCTGTCGTTATTACATTATATAGCTTCGGAGGGCGATTATCATGTGCTATCAAGCTTGGGCTTTACCAGTACACTCGACCAGCAAGACCTTTCTCGCCTGAATAAAATATTCGATTATTTGTTAAAGAATTTCCAGAAAAACATAACGCTCGGCGAGATGTCTAAAATCGCAAGCATGAGTTCGGCGGCAATTTGCCGGTATTTTAAAGACCGTACAAACAAAACGTTCATCACGTTCCTGAACGAAATAAGAGTTGGGCATGCCTGCAAATTATTGATTGAAAAGAAAGAAATGAATATTTCGGAAATTTGTTTTGAATGTGGCTTTAATAACCTGACAAACTTCAATATCCAGTTTAAAAAACTAAAGAAAATGCCCCCTATGCTTTATCGGGAAACCTATAACTCACCGTAAGAAACGGGTGTACGACAAAATTCCCTCAATCATAAATCTTTTATTATACCGACAGGCGGTTTAAAATTGTGAGATAGTGTTTTTTTATACAGAACAATAGTGATTGTATATTTAAAACATGCGATAATATTTTTAAACTGTGGAAAGCCTTAAATCCCTACTTTTGGAATGTGGCAAACCGATAGAAGTATATTATCTTAATAAAACAATTCTCGTTATGGATCAGCACGGTATTACAACGGATTTACGTAAAAAGGCCTCAATAATTCAGCAAATGGCGCAACAATGCCGTATAGAGGTTTTTGAAATGATTCACCGGAGAGGAAACGGGCACTGGGGAGGTTCGTCTTCCTGTATGGAAATACTTGCAACCTTATATTTTTATATATTGAAAATTGATCCCAAAAACCCCACCTGGGAAGAACGCGACAGGATTATCCTGAGTAAAGGGCATGCAGCGCCTATATTATATAATGTATTAGCGCATAAAGATTTTTTCCCATTAGAGGAACTTGCTTCATTCCGATCGCTGAATAGCCGCCTGCAAGGGCATCCCTGTATGTTGAAGACGCCGGGTGTTGAATTATCTACCGGTTCTCTGGGGCATGGTATATCGGTTGGACTGGGGATGGCATTGGCCGCCCGGTTGACACAAAAGGTATATTGGACATTTGTTCTCGTCGGGGAAGGCTGCCTGAATGAAGGCCAAAGCTGGGAAGCGCTTATGGCGACGGCCAAATACAAACCATCACGATTTGTTGTAATGGTTGACTATAACAAAGTCCAACTCGACGGAACGAATGATGCGATTATGCCTCTTGAGCCTTTAAGAAACAAATTCGAATCATTCAATCTTACTGTAGCCCCGGAGGTATACGACGGACATAATGTATGGGAGATTATGCGTTCCTGGCAGTGGGCGCAACAGCATCAGGAGGTTCCTTGCATAATTATCTTCGATACACATAAAGGAAAAGGGATTTCTTTTACCGAAGACGATCCTAAATGGCATGGATGCCCGATTGACAACCAGTCTTATCAGGCCGGAAAGATTGAGTTGGAAAACACATTAAACAGGAATAACGATGAAAGCTGATAATCTATCTATGCGGGACGCCTATGGCGACGAATTGGTGAAATTAGGCGACGTATATCCCGAACTAACCGTATTAGATTCGGATGTATCGTCAAGTACGCGAACGGTTCTTTTTGCGGAAAAATACCCGGAACGTTTTTTTAATGTCGGAGTTGCAGAAGCGAATATGGTTGATATAGCGGGAGGATTGGCGTTGGGAGGATTGAAGCCTATCGTAAACTCGTTTGCCATATTCCTGGCATTAAAGGCAACAGAGCAGATCAGGAATGTGATTTGCTATAATAATCTTCCGGTAATCCTGGCGGGAAGTTATGCCGGACTTTCCGATTCGTATGATGGAGCAAGCCATCAGTCCATCGAAGATATTGCGATTATGAGGGTAATCCCTAACTTAAATGTAATTGTCCCGGCCGATGCCATCGAGCTGCGACAGGCATTACGGCAGGCATTAACGCTAAATACCCCTACTTATCTCCGTATTTGCCGCAACCCGTCGCCTGTATTATTTGAAGATTCGGAACCCTATAAGTTTAGTAAGATACGGATCATAAAAGAAGGAAAAGATATAACTATTGCAGCTTGTGGCATTACTGTTTCAATGGCCATGCAGGCCATCGAAGAACTCGAAAAGCAAAATATTTCCGCAGAACTATTAAATGTTTCAACTATCAAACCGTTGGATGGAGGAACTATACTTACTTCGGTAAAGAAAACAAACTGTCTTTTAACGGTTGAAGAACATTCGGTATCAGGAGGATTAGGCGGCGCCATCGCTGAATTTATAGCGAACAGGTTGCCGCTACTTACTGATTTTGCAGGAATAAACGATACTTTTACGGAAACCGGAGGATATGAAGAACTGTTAGACAAGTATCAAATCTCTACTAAAGCGATTGTAAAAAAAGCATTGAAACTAATCCAATCGAAAGTCCTTTGATTGATTGAGTGCAGACAGAAGAAGTGATTTTTAATATATTGATGCAATATCGATGAAATAATTAAAACAGGTGCAAATATTTTTAAAACCACATAACTTCTAAATACTTACTTTTGGCAATGATCAATAAACAACTATTCCATGAAAATTAAGAACTACAGATGGTGGATTGTTGGATTGCTGGCGATAGTAACAGCTATCAATTATTTAGACAGGCAAAACTTTCCCTTGGTTTATGCCGAAATCAAGAATACAATCCCAATATCCGACTCTCAATATGGGCTGTTAAGTAGTTTGTTTCTCTTAACGTATGGAACGATGTATGCTGTCGGAGGAAGAATCATCGACACCTTGGGCTCGAAAGTCAGTTATATCATTTTTGTAGTTTGGTGGTCGGTATCCAATATTCTTCATGGATTAGTATCAAGTGTTTCAGGGTTAGGAATAGCGCGTTTCTTGCTAGGGGCCGGTGAAGGTGGCGCTTTTCCGGCTTCGGCAAAAGTTGTATCGGAATGGTTTCCCAAGAAAGAACGTTCTACGGCCTTTGGTATTTTTAATACCGGGTCGAGTATTGGAGCCATTGTTGCTCCCATGCTGATTTTTCTGATTGTTGATTCGTTGGGAAGTTGGCGATGGACGTTTATTGTCTTTGGCCTCATCGGATTAGTGTGGGTATTTGCCTGGATAAAGATGTTTGATATTCCGGCTAAAAGCAACTATGTTACTGAAGAAGAAAAGAATTTTATTATCGAAGGCCATGCTGCAAACGATAAGATTGAAAATACCGGACGAAAAGAAAAGGTATCTTTATTATCATTAATAAAGGTAAGGGAATTATGGGGGCTTCTTATCATGAAGCTACTGACTGATTCGGCCTGGTTCTTCTTTATCTTCTGGCTGCCTAAATATTTGAATGATATGCGGGGATTGGATATCCAGAGAATTGGTATGTATGCCTGGATTCCTTATGCCTTTGCGGCAGTTGGTAGTTTAATAGGGGGATGGCTGAGTAGTTTTTTAATCAAAAAAGATATTTCACTCGATACTTCCCGGAAGATAGCATTAGGTATTGCTGCGGCTATGCTGCCGGCGTCCTTATTTATTACCTCTACGTCCTCTGTCTTGTTTGCTATATTCTTCTTTGGTATCGCTATGATGGGGCATCAGTTTTGGTCTACGATTGTTCAGACGTTGGCCGTTGATATGTTTCCATCTAAGGTAGTAGGCACAGTTTCCGGATTGATGGGATGTATCGGTACTTACGGAGCGATGATTTTCAGTTTTATTATAGGTTTTGTAATACAACATCAAGGTTATACACCGGCATTTATTGTTTCGGGAATACTACATCCCATATCATTTGTCCTGGTATTCCTTATCATAAGAAAGATTACACCGGTCCACCAAAAATTATAAGGAAATGAAATTATCAATAGCTATTACATCCGAACATGCCCTTCCTAGTGCATTTGTCGTATTCCGGGGATTTGAAGAATCTATCCTGCAGGCTGCCGCATTAGGATATGACGGCGTTGAACTGGCGCTGAAAAATGCAGGAGAAATAAACCGTAAAGAACTGCAAGCATTGCTGAACAAGACAAGGCTCCGGGTTTGTTGTATTTCTACTGGACAGGTATATGCGGAAACAGGATTGATGTTTACAGATGTGGACCGATGGAAAAGGGCGGAAGTTAGAAAAATATTCAAAGGAATGATTGACTTGGCTGCCGATTTCGGACAGTTCGTAAATATAGGAAGGGCCAGAGGACAAATAGACGAAGAAGGGGTAGATGCCGCCGAAGAACGATTTGTTGAAATAATTTGCGAATTGGCTGATTATGCAGTTACTAAAGAAGTGGGGCTTTTACTTGAACCGGTCAACCGGTATGAGATAAACTTCATTAATTCGGTAGAAGAAGGAGCCCGACTTTTAAAGAAAATAAATCATCCGAATATCAAATTAATGCCGGATGTTTTTCATATGAATATAGAAGATGTCAAAATCGGTGCTGAATTATTGAGGCATATTAATTATATTGGCTATATTCATTTAGCCGATTCCAATCGATTGGCTCCCGGTTGGGGGCATACAGACTTTGAAGATATATTTAATCACCTGGAAACGGCTGGGTATAAAGGTTGGTTTTCCGTTGAGATATTACCCAAACCCGAGCCCCGTATTGCCGCCAAACAAGCAATAGAATTTCTAAGGCCATTTTTGAAAAAATAAACTTATAAAAACGACACGGATATGGAGAAAATAAAACAAGAAGCCATACAACTTCTGATTGGATTTAAAGGAGATAAATACATTTTCGGTACCGGAGTATTTAGCAGGTTAGGTACGGAAGTCGCTAAATTAGGTAAAAAAGTTTCCGTAATTATTGACGGTTTGGGATATGAATGGGCTTCTTCCATAATTCGTGGCGTGGAGCAAAGCGTATCGTCGGCAGGATTGACAATAACCGGGGATTATATTCACGGGGCAAGGCCCAACGCACCGCGTGAAGATGTATTTGCTATCGCAGAAAAAATCAAAGAACAAAAGCCGGATGCCGTATTATCATTTGGAGGCGGAAGTACGACAGACGCCGTCAAAGCGGCTATCGCTTTTCATTGCTTGGGAGATAAGTATCCCGATATTGATGATTATTTCGGTACGGGAGAAGTTAGCAAGATGCTGGCCGAAACGAAAAGGAATATGCTTCCCCATTTCGCTGTCATGACGGTAGCCGGTTCGGCAGCCCATTTAACGAAGTATTCCAATATAACTGATATTCATACCGGACAAAAGCTGTTAATGGTAGATGAAGCGTTGGTACCCGCCATGGCAATGTTTGATTATTCATTCTCGGCTACCCAACCTCCTTCACTAACTATTGACGGTGCTTTAGATGGTATTTCCCATGGGTTGGAAGCATTGATGGGTATTCCGGAGGCGCTCTATGCCAAAGCCGAACCGGTTTGTTTAACCTGTATCGAGCTAATCGTAAACAATATAAAGAAAGTAGTAAGCGCTCCGAATAATATAACAGCACGCGAAGCCGTTGGCTTGGGAACCGATCTGGGAGGATATGCCATCATGATCGGAGGAACAAACGGAGCGCATCTGAATAGTTTTTCTATGACGGATATCTTATCTCACGGGCGTGCATGTGCTTTGTTGAATCCTTACTATGTCGTATTCTTCTCAACAAGTATCAGTGAACGGTTGAAAAAGGTAGCGCAGATTTATAAAAGAGCAGGATATATCAGCGAAGACATTGAAACACTTAACGGCCGCGAACTCGGATTAACAGTAGCCGGAGGGATGATTAAGTTGTCGGAAGATATATGTTTTCCTACAACGTTAAAAGAGGTACCCGGTTACAGAGAAGCGCATAAAATAAAATGCCTGAAAGCTGCGAAAGACCCGAAATTAGAATCAAAACTAAAAAATATGCCGGTTCCGATGCAATCAACGGATGTTGATAAATATATGGCGCCCATTTTAGAAGCCGCAGAAAGCGGAAATATGAGCTTGATTAAAAATATACAATAATCTATAAACAAATAAGCCTATGGTAAAAAACAAATAATCAAAAGAAAATTGACCGGATTACCGCCACATGACCCGGTCAATGAAATCAGTTTATTAAACGGATTTAAAAAATATAAGTAAAAACTTAACAATAGTACAAATTTATGAAAAAAAAAGAATACATGGATAAAAGATGTTTTTTTATCTCCATTTTCAAAACAATTGTTTTTATTGAATTAGCCCTGATCCTTCTGTTATTGTGCCCGGTTATCACTTTTGCCAATAATAACAACCCTGAAAGGAGACAGCTAATATTACCTGACCTGCCACAAAATAGCAGAAGTATTAATGGCACGGTTACAGACCGCAACGGAGAGCCGATTACCGGCGCTAATATTGTTGTTAAAGGAACTACGAACGGAGTTATTTCGGACATTGACGGTAATTATACGATACAGGCGCAATCGGGCGATATCCTTATTATTTCCTATATAGGATTTATCAGTCAGGAAATTACCGTAGGAAACCAGTTACGTATAGATGTAACGCTTCAAGAAGATTTACAACGTCTGGAAGAAGTCGTTGTGGTTGGTTATGGAACGATGAAAAAGAAAGATATAACCGGCGCTGTAAGTTCGGTAAGTACTGAAAAATTAAAATCGGAAATGCCAAGGACCGTTCAGGAATTATTGCGTGGAAATATTCCCGGGCTGGAAGTGGGATTTTCAACGAATGCTCAGGGCGGAGGTTATTTTGAAATCAGAGGGGTCAATTCACTGACAGCCTCGTCTTCTCCGTTGCTTGTGGTGGATGGTGTTATTTTCCAAGGAGCTATGTCTGATATAAATCCGTATGATATTCAAACGGTTGACGTATTAAAAGATGCTTCGTCTGCTGCCGTATACGGAGCAAAGGCTGCCAATGGCGTAATCCTGATCACGACAACGAAAGGAGGTGAAGGAACCGGAAAGCCTATGATAAATATGTCTGCCAATGTAGGGTATGTTACACCCGGTAAAATGGCGCATTTATACAAATCGTACGATTTTATCAAATGGAGGCAGGATGTACTGCGTTCAATGAACTGGTATAGTTCACCCGGCAATGAAAAGTTGTATTTATTCGATCATCCGGACAAACTACCCGCAGGGGTAACGATGGACATGTGGATGGATGGAAAAACAGGTAACCCCGAAGATATATGGCTTTCCAGATTAGGATTGGGTAGCCTTGAAATTGCGAATTATAAAGCCGGCAAATCGATTGACTGGGAAGACGAAGTCTATCAAAGCGGCTTTATGCAGGATTATAACCTGTCTGTTTCCGGAACAAAGGATAAAACCTCTTATTATTGGTCGTTAAATTATACAGATAACGATGGCATCGTAACCGGAGATTGGTATAAAAATTACCGTAGCAGGCTTAAATTCGATTTTGATATCACTAAGTGGCTGACAGTTGGTATTAATGCTGCGTTTGCAGAAAAGAATGAAAGCGCTGTTACGGCAAATAATTGGATTATCAGAGATAATTCCCCGTGGGGTTCCAAATATAATGATGATGGCGAAACGCTCCGGTATAGCCCGATAGACGATCCGCTTGGTTCGGTAAACCCGTTGTATACCATGTCGCATACGGATCAATCGGTGTTATACCGGAAACTGAATGCCAATATGTATGGTATGCTTAAATTACCATATAATATTTCCTATCAGATGACTTTCTCGCCTTACTATTCATTTCATGAAGAATATATTCATTTTTCATCTAAACATGAAGAATATAGAGTTTCGGGAGGGGAAGCAATCCGGGAAAACAGTACGACATTCAACTGGCAAGTCGACAATTTACTGAAATGGTATTACACCTTCAATGACATTCACAAGGTTGACGCCACTTTTCTTTTTAATGCGGAAAAGAATCAATATTGGTCAGATGGGATGTTGGGAATGGGATTCAGCCCGACGGATGCATTAGGCTATCATTCGATGTCATCGGCCAGTTCGGCCAACATCTGGAGTAATGATACATATAGTACGGGGACATCTCTGATGGGACGGTTGTTTTATTCGTTTAAAGACAGGTATATGCTGACGACCTCTATCCGTCGCGACGGATATTCCGCCTTCGGAATCAATAATCCTTACGGAGTATTCCCCGCTGTAGCTTTAGGATGGGCTGCTACGGAGGAGGATTTTCTCAAGAATGATCTGTTTTACGGAAAACTTCGTTTCTCCTGGGGAGAGAACGGAAACAGGGAAATCGGTATTTATGATGCATTATCAGACATGAGTGTCGGAAAAATGACTTATGCCACCCCTACCGGTGCGGGCTACGAGAAAGTCTTATTGTATATTGAAAATATGGCGAATAATGACCTGAAATGGGAAAGAACCCGCTCTTTTAATTTCGGGTTGGATTATTCGATAAAAAGCGGTTTGGTCAGCGGATCCGTTGAATATTATAGCGAGCAGACACATGACTTGCTGGTATCCCGTGTGCTGCCCGACGTGACCGGATATAGAAAAGTTACCACAAACTTAGGGGAAGTTCAGAACAAGGGTATTGAGTTAAACCTGAATGCCAAGTTAATTGATAAGAAAAACTTCTTGTGGCAGGCGAACGTCAATTTCTTTTTAAACAGAAATAAAATCGTCAGTTTGTATGGAGATATGGAAGATGTGTATGATAACGACGGAAACATTATCGGTCAGAAGGAATCCGACGATATAACAAACGAGTGGTTTATCGGCAAGGCATTAGACCGGATATGGGGGCCGCGTGTGCTGGGTATCTGGCAACAGGGAGAGGAAGAGCAGGCAAGAGTGTACGGACAATATCCCGGGGACTTCAAAGTGGAAGATGTTGACGGTGACGAAAGGATCAGCGAAGATGACAATGTGTTCCAGGGATATAGAAATCCTCGCTTCAGATGGAATATGCGGCATGATTTTAATCTGTTTAAGAATATAAATCTTTCCTTTAATTTATACTCTCACTGGGGCCATTACGGTGACTATAACCAAGTAGCAAAAGATAATGGCAAGAACGACAGAAATAATGATTTTAATTATCCTTACTGGACTCCCGAAACGCCTTATGAACAGTATTATGGTAGAATCGGGACATATCATGCCGGATCTTCCTTTACTGTTTACAAGAAGCGGTCGTTTATCCGGTTGGAAAATATCTCCGTGTCGTACAGAATGCCTTCAAAGATATGTAAATTCATACAGGTGGAAAATCTAACGGTTTCGGGTTCGATCCGAAACGCGGCCGTGTGGGCTCCCGACTGGGATTTTGGAGACCCGGAAGTTGATAATGGCTATCCGGCACCAAGATATTTTACATTAGGCATTAATTTAACGTTATAATCATTTAAAACACTATAGAAAATGAAAACAATTGTCGTAAAACTGAGTTTGGCGCTGTTTTTTATATATTCGCTGGTTGGATTCGCCGGTTGTGGCGCTGATTTTTTAGAGCCTAAGCCGTTATCTTTCTTCTCTCCCAACAATGTGTTTCACGATGCGGAAGGGTTTATGTCTGTTATCAGGGCATGTGATGAAAAGGTTCGTTCGGAATTTTATACCAATGGCGACCGGTCGTTTTTTGCCGATGAATATATTTATTCCGATGTGGCTGTGGAAGGGCTGAGCGACCAGGCTTCCTGTATTCAGGATATTATCCAGAAAATCACACCGTCGGCGGCATTAAATATTGAAAATTGCAGGATTGGCTGGTTTTGGCAATCAGCTTATCAGCGAATCAAATATACCAATGTCGTTTTATCCCGGATAGATGATGTTGAGTTGTCGGACGAAAAGGAGAAAAACAAGATAAAGGGTATGGCCTATTTCCACCGTGCTTATGCTTACTACCGTCTTGTCAATTTATTTGGCGATGTTCCTTTCCTCGGACAGGAATTGACGGAACCCAAAGTGGATTATGCTTCAACCAAACGGGATGTTATCTTAAGAAAGATGAAAAAAGACATGGAACTGGCCGTTCAATGGTGTACCGATGGGATGGACAGAGGAGATGTTACGAAAGGAGCCTGTTTACATTTGCTGACAAAGATAAATCTGGCGTTAGGCGAATTTGACGATGCCATTTCGTCGGCATCAGCGCTTATTGACGGAGGAGTATACTCGTTAATGACCGAACCTTTCGGATCAATACCGGAAGAAGAAGGTCCTTTTCTCAGGGATTTGGGAGTTGTAAGGGATGATGTGGTATCCCAGTTACACTGGCAGGAAAACAAAGCTATCGCAGAAAACAAAGAGGTGCTTTATATGGCTGTTTCGAGAGAAGATCTGACCGGTTCGCGGGTGAATACTTATTCCATGAGGCTTTGCCTTCCCTGGTGGAGCCGGACAGCCGCTAATCAATTGTACACACCGGACGGAAAAAGAGGTATGTCCGACGGGGCCGATAACGAATTTGATTTAGTAAAAACATTCGGGCGGGGTATCGGGCGTGTACGCGGAACAAAATACCATACGCAGGATATATGGGATGATGCCAATGACCTCCGGCATAAAAAATACAATTGGATGGAAATGGAATACATGGTGTACAATAATCCGGACATCAAAGAAGATAGCCCGTATTATGGACAACCTCTCCGAAAATTCAATGATGATGGTTCCGTATTGACGTCGGACTCTATTAACTGCTGGTATGGTTGGCCGCATTATAAACTTTATACGTTAGACCCCCGTACCCCGCAAGCAAGAGGAGGAGCCGCCGACTGGTATATATTCAGGCTTGCGGAAACCTATTTGCTGAGAGCAGAAGCTTATTGGTGGAAAAATCAGTTGTCTGAAGCGATGAGTGACGTAAATGCCGTCAGAACAAGGGCGAAATGTTTGCCTTATACCAATACCGCCGGGTTTAATATCGGTACGATTCTGGACGAACGGGCCCGCGAATTATTCTATGAGGAGCCCAGAAGAACCGAATTAACCCGTATTGCCTTTATTTTCGCAAAAACCGGAAAAGAATTTAACGGCCAATCTTATTCATTAAATAATATTGGGACAAAGAATTTTTATTTTGATTGGGTAAACGAAAAAAATGATTTTTATAACAAAGGGATTAAAAGTAATTCCGGGCAATTTTATACCTTAGGCACCTGGCATATATTATGGCCTGTACCTCAAACAACCATCAGTGCAAACACGAAAGGGATAATAAACCAGAATTACGGATATGCAGGATACGAAAACAATATCGAACCCTTAGGCGAAATTCCACCCGAAGAAGATAATTGAAATCATAAAGTACAAACAACATTAAAAACGTTTACTATGGAACCTGGTGAAATATGGATAGCCAATGATCACGGAGGATATAAGTTGAAGCTTCTGATTACGGATTATTTATCGGAAAAAGGAATACCCTTTAAAAATATCGGATGTGATTCGGAGGAAATCGTTCGGTATCCGCATTATGCAGCAATCGTAGCAGGCGCCGTCTCCCGGCATGTAATTAACAGGGGAATCCTGATTTGTTCGACGGGTATCGGGATGAGCATCATAGCTAATAAATTCAAAGGCGTCAGGGCTTCTTTATGTACCGGTACCTATATGGCGAAAATGACGCGCCTGCATAACGATTCGAATATACTATGTTTAGGTGGGAAAATTACAGGCGATTTTGAAGCATTGGATATTCTTGAAACATGGTTGTATACGGAATTCGAAGGAGGGAGGCACTGTATTTCACTGGGTTTGATAGAGGAAGCGGAAGAAGTTATCTGCAATCCTAAAATAAGCAAGATATGGAAAAACGAATTATAAATGCCCTGGTGCTGTTATGTTTTTTGATTGTTTTCTCTCAGAAAACAATTGCACAGGAGAAAGTAACGATACCGGTAGAAATCGTAACGGATAAGATTCGCGGAGGGTTATTAGGACAGATATTGGGTAATCTGAATGGGATTCCTCATGAGATGAGTTATATTAATGAACCGGGGGATGTCCGGAACTATATCCCGTCTTTGCCGGAAGGGGCGCGTTCCGACGACGATACCGACTTTGAGTGGTTCTACGTCTACGAAATGCAGAAGAACAGAAAGCTTATGTTGGATACCGGTTATATTACACAACTGTGGATAGAACGTGTGAACAAAGGAGTATGGTTTTCCAACCGGTTTGTCCGCTACCTGATGGATATTGGTTTTAAGCCGCCTTATACAGGTTATACGGAATTTAACCCGTGGGCCGAATTTAATATATCGGGGCAATTCTTGTGCGAAACATACGGCCTCCTTGCACCGGCAATGCCTCAGACAGCCGCGAAAATCGGATTGAACTATACGACGGTTGCCATTAACGGCGAACCGGCTCAGACAACACAGTTTTTTACAACCATGATAGCAACCGCCTTTGTAGAAAATGATATAAATAAGATACTGGATGCCGGAATCGCCTCCTTAGATAATCGAAGTATCATAAGGCGGATTACAGATGATATAAGAGAATGGCATAAAGAAAACCCTGTTGATTGGAAAAAGGCCAGGCAACTACTGAGAGACAAATATACACAGGAGAATGGCAAGACAAGAGACAGCAACGGATACGAACTCAATACAGGCGCTATTATTGCCGCCTTATTGTATGGCGACGGAGACTTTGCCGAAACAATTAAGCATGCTTTTAATTGGGGATGGGATGCCGACTGTAATGCCGCAACAGCAGGAACGATCATCGGTGTAACCTACGGATATCGCCGGATGATGACGCAGAGCAAAAGG
>JAISES010000077.1 GCA_031263965.1 Prevotella sp.
TGTATGAAATTTTAATCTTCTTGGCTGTTCTCTTTTCCTATATCCAATAACCGTGCATTTATTACGATAAGTGCTCTCTCTTGTTTTGTCTGAAATAATGATTTAATAACTAAAAGTCCCTTTAGGGGACTAGAATCTATAATTTATTTACGTATGAAAGAAAAATATTGAAACAAAACTCCCTCGCCTCTGGAATCATCATAAAAATCGGGTTGTGGGTGGTATTAGGGGCTCTATTGGGTGTTTGCGTGTGGTGTGTGACTAAAACAGGGTGTCGCTGCTGGTTGTGGCGGGAGTTTATATCCTTGTGCGTAGCGTGTTTAAAATCATCCGTTTGTCAATCCGGATTGTACTCTCCCTTATCTCCCTGCTTTGCCTTATCCTTATCTGCATGGCAATAATCGTATTCATCCTTTAAAACTGACAGCCATTACACAGAACCAAAAAGAAAACAAGAGTTTACAGCGAAATACACGCAGCAGGAAAAAATATACCAACTGTTTGTAACCTCCCTTAAAGCGATTATTCCTGTGATTAGCCAATATGACGGCAAAGTGGTAAATGTACGGCCAGTCAAATCAGCCAAAGAAGCGGTTAAGGATGTATTTATCAGCTTGTCGGATAACACGATCAATATTAGCGTGGATAGCCTTGCCAAAATGTACAAAACCGTAACCGGAACATACGGCAATGTCGATACTTATAACTATAGGTTTAGTATTTCAACAGATGAAAACAACAGGCTCGACAGTACAAAAACGATTGAGACTATCAACAGCGAAATAGAGTACCTGATAAGCGAAATCACAGCAATCCTGAACGATATATCATTTTACTACGACAAAGAGGTTGAAGCGTTCGCAGAACTGCAAAAGGCAATCCAAAAATACGAAGAGGCGTATTCTACAAGATTGAGAAGATATATCAGAATAGACTGACCACTAATCATAAAATCAGATTATTATGCAAACAATACATATAGATAAATCAAAGACTGCAGCATTTACAGGGCATCGTTATATGAATATGGACGATAGCGCATTGAAAGACGGATTAACACATATAATCCGTGAACAATATCATAATGGCTATACCTCATTTATTACAGGTGTAGTCAGGGGCTTTGACTTACTCGCCTGCGAAGCTGTACTGGAACTGCAAAAAATATATCCCGGCATCATGATTGGTTGTATCTATAAGTTAGTGCATCAATCATTAACCGGATATTTTCATCACTAAAGACATATTTCATGAATGCATGAAAGCACTAATTCTTCAATGCACCGGAATTGTATTGCTTTATATCAAAAAATATCCGGAGAACCGAATAGTTGGAATAATAGATACAGGTATCATCTTGCCTGCAAAGAAGGAAATAAGCATTGCAATGACTATTCGCATCAATATTTCAATGCAAATTAAGAGAGAAATTTTCGTAAAAACCTCATCTGGAAGGCTTGTGGCAGCCTTTGTCCGGCTATGTCCGCCTGATTATATTTCAAGAGCATCTATCTTTGCACAAACGAAAAGGAAAGACTTCAAGAGGTCAATACCAAAGTTTGCAACAAGGACAAAAACGGAGTTTACTTTCTGGAAAAGGGGCATTTTGTCGGAGGAACATTACATTAAGTTTGGGAGATTTCCAAAATGTAGTTTCCTCACCGGATAAATATAGTATGCTATTGTCGAAGAAGAAAACGGATAGCTTTGAAAACTATCTTTTGCTTTTACAACAGCAGCGATGTTCTCTTAACTGAAGGCTATCCGCCTTCAGCTAAAACAGCAATCCGCATGAATGCGGATTTTTATGCACGTCAGTGCATGGCAAGATGTGTTTTGAGTACACTCAAAACGTTTTAAGTGCCTTAAAACCATCTTGCCCCGCTCTTTTGAATCGAGGGGAAATCTTACTCCGAAGTCGTAAGATTTTGAGAAGTATTCGTATCAATGAAAGGCCTGCTTCTTATCGCAGGCAATGTTTAACAAACGAGGTTACGGCCTCACGCTAATTATCCAAAACATCCAAGTTATGAAGAATGAATTAAGAAAACGAAAGGGAGGGCGGCTTCCCCTTGCCGATCCGGCAAAACACCGTCATGTATTCTATCTGAACGATGCCGATGAGATTCGTCTGGGAACTCTTTTTCATCAGTCCGAAGCTAAGAACATGGCGCAGTTTATCACTTCCTGCATCTTTTCCAACCCGGTAAAAGTGGTGAAAATCGACAAGGGAGTACACGATTATTATATGCGCCTGACTACTTTTTTCGACCAGTTCCGCGCTATCGGACACAATTACAACCAACTGATCAAGCTGTTGCACTCCAATTTCGGAGAGAAAAAAGCGCTTGCTTTTCTCTATAAATTGGAGCAGGTAACTATCGAACTGGCCGGACTGAACCGGGAAATCATTGAGTTGACGCACGAATTTGAACATAAACATTTGGCAAATGGTGGCTAAAATCAGTTCGGGAAAGTCGCTTTTCGGAGCCTTATCCTATAACCAGCAGAAGGTGGATGAAGGAGTCGCGAATGTCCTTTTCAGTCAGAATATGATTCGAACTGTGGACGGTTCTTTCAATATACAATTGTGTTTGCGGTCATTTGAACCCTATCTCATGGCGAATAACAAAACTCAGAATCCGGTTATTCATATCTCGCTAAATCCGCATCCCGATGATGTGCTGACCGATGAACAGTTGAGTAATATCGCTCAGGAATATATGGAGAAGCTGGGCTATGGGAAGCAGCCCTATTTAGTGTACAAACACGAGGACATCGACCGCCATCACCTGCATATCGTATCTATTCGGGTAGATGAAACAGGGAAGAAGATAAACGACTCTTTCGAGAAGAAGCGTTCGGATACTATCCGCAGGGAGTTGGAACAGAAGTACAATCTGCTTCCTGCCGAATTACAAAGTAATCGGCAGAGCCAAAAGCAGAAGCAAACTGACGATTTGCCATTGAAGCCGGTAAATATTAAAGCAGGCGATGTCAAAAAGCAGGTATCCAATATTGCCAAATCTATGATGAGAGACTACCGCTTTCAGAGCCTGAACGAGTACAGGGCGCTCCTTAATATCTATGGTGTAACGGTGGAAGAAGTCAAAGGAGAAATCCGGGGAAAAGCTTACAACGGCTTGGTGTATTCCTCTCTGAATAAGAAAGGCGAAAAAGTGGGTAATCCCATCAAAGCTTCGCTGATAGGAAAGGCGGTCGGATACGATGCTTTGCAGAAACGGATAGCTTTCTCCAAACAAGCGGTGAAAGATAAGGCCATATATAACAGGTGTGGAAAAATAGTTTCTTCTCTCATGGCTAAGAATCCGAACCGGAAACAGTTCGAAAAGGAACTGGCGAAGAACGGTATATCCGTAATCTTTCGGGAGAATGACGACAAACGCATCTATGGTGTAACATTTATCGACCACCGGGAGAAAGTTGTATTCAATGGTTCACGCATGGGCAAGGAATTTTCTGCGAATATTTTTCATGAATTATTCAATGGGAATGGCAGGCAGGAAGAAAAGAATTCCGGCTTGGATAAAACCTTTGATGTCAACAGCTACTCACAAGAACAGGATTCGGCAGCCGAAGCCGTTGCCGGAATTTTTTCGATGGAGCAACACGGTGATAACTACGAAGAGATTGCCTTTACCAACCGGATGAAGCGGAAAAAAAAGAAACGCAAGGGATTCGGGTTATAGCCACCCCCTCCAACCTCCCCCAAAGGTGGAGGCCTTAAAACTCCCCTCTTTCGGAGGGGCCGGGGGAGGTGGCATTTACAAATTTACTCATTTTCAAATTAACGAATTGATTTATTATGCAACAAGAAGACGATTTAAGAGGACTGGCCAAAGTCATGGAGTTCATGCGGGCTATCAGTATATTATTTGTGGTAATACATATTTACTGGTTCTGCTACCAATCTATCCGTGAGATGCGTATTATTATCGGGGTGGTAGATAAGATACTACTGAACTTTCAGAA
>JAISES010000110.1 GCA_031263965.1 Prevotella sp.
TTACGGAGGCGTTGCATGGTTTTCATGGATGAGTTGTTCTCACAATTGCACTCTTTACGCAAATATAAATAGAAGTTTTCCAACACGACAGGGGTTAAATCCCGCAATGGAATATCTGACACATGATATTTCAACTTTAGGAAATCCCGAACCCGTTCTTTTACCAATTGGTAACGGATGAAGGTTGTACGGGTAGTATTGATGCCAACACGATTTTCATATTGTTGGTTATGAAGGTCTATAAATTGGATTAATGTCTTTGCATTTTTTTCAAGCCCCAATATCTTATTCCTTATCTTCTCGGGGAGAACATAGCCATATTCTTCCAGTTGTTTGTCATACGACTTTCTAATAGATACTTTCATATCTTCCAAAGAATCGTTAATATCCATTATATCCTTAGAACGACCAATCGCTTTTCCTGCTTTTGAATCCCAAACGTCAGGATCTACGTTTACCTTGCTGTTGAATTGTACAGATTCTCCATTTACACTAACCTTAACCATGATGGGTACTGCACCGTCTCTTCTGGGTTGGTTCTTCCTTAAATAGAAAAGTGTTTTGAATGTTGCTTTCATAATCTTCAAATTTTTAATTACAAATTTTTGTTCTTTAGTTTTGAAGAATATCAGCCAACTCTGCGACAATACACAGTAAATGAGAGTTTTTAATAAAAATAACTACTGAATTTGTGAAAAATAATAGTAGTAGTTATTCAGTAGTAAATTATGACTTTTAGTAGTCTTTTTTATGTCTTTGGGAAGTCTCGGTTGAGCGTTTCGGACAATAAAAAAAGTCTTCTAAAACATTAGTTTAGAAGACTTTTATGTGTCTTTGGCGTATTGTTGACTCTAAGAGTTCGGTTCGCCTCGTGATCCGGAAGAGATTCGAACTCTTGACCCACAGCTTAGAAGGCTGTTGCTCTATCCAGCTGAGCTACCGGACCATCCTCTTGCTTTTTAAGCGAGTGCAAAGATAATAGAATGAATGCTAATCTCAAACTGTTTAGTGAAAAAGTTTATATTAGCAAATGGCGAGCATCCATTGATGATTAATGCAAGCAAAGATTGTAAAACAAATTTCAAAGTTCAGGTATTTCCGTACAGCCTGAACATTGGGCCTTTAACAAGAACAGGCCTGAATCAGATTATCCGGGGGATGTGATAGCATGTATCTGCCGGCAAGCGTAGCTTATTCTATTGAAAAAGATTTTGACTTACCTGCGTAAACGCCTGTATTGGCGAAGTCGTAGGCGATCCTGTTTGTTTTGCCGGACAATCCGGATACCTCAACATTTATTTTCCCCTGCCGGTGTCCCGGATCGGCTATATGCATTACCGGACGGGAACGCATTTTGTTTAAGATAATCGCACAAGGTGCATCGACTGTAACAGTTGTACCTCCATAAGAGAATGACCCCGGTTTGAAAAACACCATCTGCCACATATCCAGATTCTTGTTCTGTACTACCTGAACAGATTCACTGTTGCTCAATATCTTTATACCGGCAGCATCATATTCGTTCATCTCCTGTGCCGTATGCTTGTCAGGAACAACGACATAGGCATATGTTCCCTGCTTCGGGTGCATGCCATGATCGATCCAAAGAGTAAAAATATTTTTCTTTTCCACGGTATCTCTTCCAACCATCGTGATCTTTTTCCACGAACCGCTTTGTTCCATTCCGGATACATTGATATTTCCACCTTCGGGGAATACATATCCGATACCACCATGTAATATCCAATCGAGTTTATCACCAATCGAGTATTTTTTATTTGCCGGTTTCTTTTCCTTACCCCCTTCCGATACCAAAATATCACTTTGAAGCAAACACTGATTGACAGTTGTATTAACCGGAAAAGCTGCCGAAGAATTAATTCCCGAACCTAAGCAAACAATCTCTTCATCAAAGAAGAACCACGATTTTTTTGCTGCGGTATTGATTCCTGCATAATTATCCTCATACATATAGGTAAAAACAGAATAGAGGCTATCGGAAACACCGCCTGTGAATGCGGATGTGCCCGGCGTCTGCCAATCTGCTATAGATTTAGGAACAGTATCCATCTCCGGACTGGTAACTCCCGGAATACGCGCCCAGTTCCAAAGAGGGAAAATATTATAATACTCGCCTCCCTTTACGGAAATATGTGTGCTGCCGTCCGAGACGAAGTATGTTTGCAGATTCTCCCCATTGCCATATTCGTTCCGCAATGTCCGCGAAGACACCGAGCGTACACCGAATGAGTATCCGGGGCGAATATGCAACGCATAATCACCGTTGAAGTATACCGTACTGCCCGGCTTAACATAATATCCTGCCGGTTTTGTCCCTGACAGGCGGGCAATGGCTTCGTTATATTCATTGGCCCGTTCAGGCATCAATATAGCCATGCTTTTACAATACTGTACCGAGTTTTCTTTCTTTGTAACATTGGCACGGCTCATACCCCTTCCCATGACATTAAAATGGCAATATTGCCCCCTGATGACTTTCAGGTAAGATTCTCTTACAAACTTGTCAAATATTCCCAGGCGTTTTTTATCTAGCTGAAATTCCGTCCCTGCGGCATACATGGCAAATTTAGTAACCCCTTTCAGCAGTTCATCTCCATATCCGATAATATAAAGTTGTCTGCCATGCTGGAAATAGCAATTATCATATTGCATCCCCTCTCCCGTAGTATAGCGTATCGGCTCAAAAGCTTGTTCCATAGTTTGTTTCAGCAATCCGGCATTTTTTGTCAGGCAAGCCCTGTATAACCAGTGCAGGGCAATATCTGTTTTATTCGGCCCTGTCTGTTTCATTGGGTTTCCCCCGTCGGTACGCATGCGTTCCAGTGTTTTGGCTACCAGTTCGGGAGGAAGTTGCTTTTCTCCTGTCTGCATTTGCAGCAGGATGACACCAATCCGCTGAGGCTCTGCTATCTGGTTGTACCACCAGTTACTACATTCAGGGTTGCGATCGTACCAATACGACAAGCTCTTTTCTATTATCTCATATATATTCTGATCCTTATAGTATATGTTACCGGGCATTGTATAAGCAAAAGTGAAATCAGACAAACGGTCGATATGGTTCAACGGCGGCCAATCGGTGCGGTTTCTTGCATCATAATCGACATCAGAGAACGACCCGTCCTGATTATAGAATTTAATACCATCGGCAACGGCTTTTTCTACCTTTTGAAGATTGGTCTCCGCCAGGTTTTCTTCTCTTATCCGGGATGAAATAAGTTCATAAACGTCATTATCCGGCTTATTATCTGCATAAATAGAAATCCAGGATAAGATTAGGACGAAGGTTAATAGTCTTGTTTTCATATTGCACCCGTTTTTATTGAAAAAACTGAGACTTGGTTATGTTTTAAGTTCTATAAAATAAATATTGTTGTATCTGATTGTCTTATTTATATGTTCGTTTCTCCCGTCATTGCGAACCGCTTGCGGTGAAGCAATCCAGTTGCCATGTTCTTCTATGGATTGCTTCGGGTAAACCCTCGCAATGACGGGAAAGAAAAACGTTCTTTTTTATTGTGCGGAATCTTCGATTCCTTGTTCTTAACTTTTTGCTTGACCAAAAAGTTACAAAAAGTCAAGGCTGTACCGGATAGCCGACCCACAACCAGCTTGCTTGCTAAACAAAATAAACTCGCAACTAACGATGCTCAGACAGAATTATGTTTTTAACGCCCGCTT
>JAISES010000200.1 GCA_031263965.1 Prevotella sp.
TATTTACTTTCGTTCCAGAAGCCAATATTTTTCACTTTTCTTATAATGAATTATGAGCCTTTTTTGATTATTAAAAAAGGTTATTTAAGTGTGTGAAATTCAAAAATCAACAATTATACTATCATTACACAATGGGACATATTCTTTTTAAATGCCTATATTGTGTGTTGTACTTCAATTCTTAGCTGGAAGAGTAAAACAACCCCAAAGGCAGATGCTGCATGAGAGGCTAACCCTGTCGGTTGTAAAATCAAACTCTCTCAAATATATTCTCCTCTGACAATTGCTCAATCGTACACACAAGAAGTGACTTCTCGAAACGGTGAGTACGGTGAGACGAAAAAATATACTGGCATTTTTTTTTTTTATCCACACAAAAACATTCCTTCAATTTCTCAAACAATTGTATCACTATCAGTGATTTTCTGCACATTATATTACAATTTGTATTTTTTGCAACGATTAGTCAAAAAGAGCAGGCTTTCTCTGAATATCGTTGAAAGACTATATTTCATAATCAAAATATATATAACCACTGCTACCGTTATTTTCAATACAGCGCGGAGATATAAACTTTGAGCGACTTGAGATACAGACCATGCAACAGAAAAACATACCGCTGTTATTAAAAGGTATGGAAGAAGATCTTTCAATACATGCCATAAACGTATTCCAATAAGCTTATTGACAAAATAGTGCCATATACATATACCTATGAAATAGCATACGACATATGCAATTAACATAGAGTATATGCCAAAAGGGAACAAAAATGCAGCACATACTAATTGCAAAAGACAAATAGCAATACACCCATATAGATAAATATTAGATTTCCCCATAGACATCAACAGAAATACGTAGAGATACCAAATGTATCCGGCAGCACCCCAAATACATAATAACTGAAGAAACGGAACGCTCTCTAACCATTTATCGCCAATGGTAATGGCTATAAACTCTTCTCCGATAAACGCCAAACCAAGCATAGTTGGGAAAGAAACAAATGCTCCGAAACGAAGCATTTTCCGGAATATCATTAACAATCTGCCTCTATCTTCCTTGCTCTCAACAAATATAGGTTGAGCTACGCTGGTAATCATACCTCCAATTACGGTACTTCCCAACATCATCCACTTATTCCCTTGTGAATAATACCCAACCTGTTTTTCGTCATAAAACTTGCCCAGCAAAACAGAAAAAATATTAGAACTGATTTGCATGAAAATATTTGTAAGGAACAGTTTGAAACTGAACCAGAACATTTCCCTCAGAGGTTTAATATTTACATTCAAGGTTGGCCTCCACTGTGAATAATGCCAACGCAGTATGACACTGACAGTTGTAAAAGATAAGGTTTGCAAGGCTAACCCCCAGTAAGCAAAACCATTCAAGGCCAGGATCAATCCTACCAGTCCTGAAATGGATATGGCGGTAATATCAATTTTAGCGCGTTCTTTTACCATGAGTTTTTTAAACATAAGAGCAAAATGAGCAGTTCCGGCGCTATTAAGCATAAAATTGAGGAACACCAGTCTGGAAAGATCCATTAATTCCGGTTGTCCATAGAACCGGGATATGAAGGGAGCGCAAAAAAACAAAATAAGATACATAACAACTCCGGCAGTCAGACTAAACCAAAAGACTGCGTTGTAATCCTCCTTTTTGATTTCTTTTCTGTTCGTTAATGCTGTGGTAAATCCACTCTCACAAATGGTGTTTCCCAACACCGTAAAGATAGACAACATTCCTACCAATCCGTAGTCGCCCGGCGAAAGAAGACGAGCAATAACAATGCCAAATACAGCTCCAATTGCCTGCTGAACAAAATTACTTATCCCGCCCCAAAATATACCCTTCGCTGTTTTTTCCTTTAGAGTAGTCTCTGCCATAAATTATTCAACAATACACAACGTCACTTGAAGAAAGTCTAAGCTATCAATAGCCGATATTCTTTGCCCTTGTCTTGCTGTGTGTTCTTTATCTTTCAGGTGTTTTTTGCGAGTAAGCTGCGGAAATACTCAATTGTCGGCTTCAGACCATCTTCTAATGGCACTTTAGGACCCCAGTTATTCAATCGCTCTTTGGCTAATGATATGTTGGGTTGGCGCTGTTTAGGGTCGTCGGAAGGAAGGGGAAGGTAGGTTATCCGCGATGAGGTGTTGGTCAGGCGTATGATTTTCTCGGCTAATTCCAGCATAGTGAACTCGCCCGGATTGCCCAGATTGACAGGGCCGATGAAGCCATCTGTCGCCATCATACACATCATACCCTTTACCAGATCGTCCACATACTGAAAACTGCGGGTTTGCAGGCCGTTCCCATAAATCGTTAGGTCGTCTCCCTTCAATGCCTGCATGATAAAATTAGACACTACCCGTCCGTCGTCAGGACGCATACGCGGGCCGTAGGTGTTGAATATACGGACGATACGCACATCTACGTTGTTTTGTCGGTGATAATCCATAAACAGGGTTTCGGCGCAACGTTTTCCTTCGTCGTAACAAGAGCGTATACCTATGGGATTTACGTTTCCCCAATAATTTTCCTGCTGAGGATGTACGACCGGATCGCCATATACTTCGCTGGTTGAGGCCTGCAGGATGCGGGCTTTGACTCGCTTGGCTAATCCCAGCATATTGATTGCGCCTATGACGGATGTTTTTACTGTACTTACCGGATCAAACTGGTAATGTACGGGCGAAGCCGGACAAGCCAGATTGTATATTTGATCCACTTCGACGTAATAAGGAAAGGTAACATCGTGG
>JAISES010000233.1 GCA_031263965.1 Prevotella sp.
TTTGTTTCGGAACGCAAGCCGAAAAACCGGCTATTTTTACGTTCTCTATTTTCAGGAAAGCCATTACTGTTTATGTTTTAATACGATTTTAAACAAATCCTCTACAGTATGAGCATTTCTGACGTCGTTTCCCTTAAGTGCAACTTCATACTCTTCATCTACCATAGCCATTACCGACAGGGCAATGAGGGATGACCACTCGTCCAAATCACGAAAGCGGGTTTGAGCGGTAAAAACTGACCGGTCTGTATCTTCAAACTGATCGGCAAAATTTGAAATAAATTCTTTTATTTCCATAATCTATATTATTTAATTTATTATTCACTTATAAATGTAATATCATCTTTTGCCTGACTGACAAATTCGTATTGCAAGGTACGCGACAGTCCTTCTTCCAATATAAACGGAGCTTTAAAGTCGGTAGCGTGCAGTTTGTCGGCGTTCAATTGCGAGTTAGAACAGAATTTTCTTACACGAATGCTGCTGACAGGGAATTTTTTACCGGTAATCTTTGCCAGTGCGTCAAAACAGCGGCCGCCCAGCAAGCCAAGTGTATATGGTATTTTGACGGCGGGTATTTTTTTACCCAGTGCATTTTCGACTACAGTGATTAATTCATTCATCGAAAGATCCGGCTTATCGCTGTAATTATAGACGCTGTATCCTTGAGCATTGTTCAGCAGCCATGCAATGAATGCCGCTACATTGCCAACGTAGGATATTGATTTCCGGTTGTTACCGTTGCCTACTTTCAAAAAGCGTCCGGTAGAGATTTGCCTGAGCAGATTGTAAACATTTCCCCTGTTGCGTTCTCCGAATATAGCTGTAGGACGGATAATTGTCAGTGTTTTGTCCACACTGTTTTTGCTGTGCCATGCGCGCAGAATTTCTTCTGCCTGCCATTTGCTGCGTCCATAGTGATTGAACGGATTTGCCGGCTGCGTTTCGCTGGAACTGACAGGGTGCATGCCGTATAACGCCATGGACGATGTAAAAACAATTTTCGTCACACCGCATACATCCATCGCTTCCGTCACATTGCGGGCACCTTCAACATTTACGTCGTAATAGAGCGACACGGGCGTTACATTGTCGCTGTGTTCTGCCGCCAGCAACACCGCCATTTCCTGTCCCTGTAACAGGGTCTTCAGTTTTTCTTTGTCACGCACGTCGGCAATAGTGGTGATTTCGGGATAAAAACGGCTTTGGTTTTTATCAATGTTAAGCAAGGTATGCTCACCCTGCTGTTTCAGAATTTCAATCAGGCGCGTGCCGACAAAGCCGGAAGCGCCTATAAGAGCGATTTTCATTTATTATTTATTTATTGTTTTTTAATATGTCTTGCAAGGCTAAAACTCAATGCCGTCAAGTTAAGGGCTGAAAGCCCGATAATCAACAGCATGGAGCAACGCCCCATGAACGGAACGCATCACATTTACTAAGCCATGAAACGAAGTTCGACGTAGTCAAAGGACGTAATCAAATGAAACCTATCTATTGATTGATGAAACCCATCACTGGAGTGATGAAACCCATCACTGGAGTGATGAAACCAATCACTGGAGTGATGAAACCCATCACTGGAGTGATGAAACCTATCACTGGATTGATGAAACTCATCACTCCAGTGATGAAACCCATCACTCCAGTGATGAAACCCATAAATCTATTGATAAAACCCATCAATAGATTTATGAAACCCCGCAAGAGGTTGAATATAAATAACCCCCAGTGAAGCGACTGGGGGAGATAGGATAAATTAATCATTAATCCGCGTTGGTTTAAGAGAGATAAATTTCATAAAATCGTCATCATCCGAGAGCGTCTGAATATGGAGTCCTTCCTCCGAAACAAAAGCGTTGTTGCTCATCCAAGGTTTTTCTTTCAGGTCATACTCTCCCACTTTATTAAATTCGGAATCCAGGATGATGATGCTCAAATCTTTTTTGTATGTATTCCGGTCCCTTGTATCATAGTCGTAAAGAGGATGCTGTACAAAGCGGTAATACAGATTCCGGTAAGAATCATAATGAATATTTCCATAACGGGTATTTTCCAGATACTGGAACGCTTCATCTTTATCGCTTTCGCTGATTGTGCGGATAATATCCTTTTTCGAATATCCTGCAAAATAACGCCTGGAAGTATTTGCAGCGATGTCATATACTGCGATATGGTCGTCGGCCGGATAGCTTAATACCATTTCCCCGTTACCGTTCAGGTCGTATGCAACCTTCAGGTATCCAAAAAATCCCCACTGATTGCCAATATTGTTCGGATCGCCGTATATTTCAGGATATGAATTGGCAAACTTGAGGGTAGTATCCGTCAGGTTGTACAGAGCTGTAACATTAAGTACCGGGTCTTTAGGATTGTCGTTGAACCTGCCCGTCCCCTGTAATATTAGAGTACTGTTCAGTTTTCGAATCGGCGTATCTATGCCTGGGAATGGATATGACGGGACAATTTTGGAATTATCCTCCCGTATAAACTGTTCCGCCAGGTTGATTTTACTGATCACCTCTCCCTGCCGGTTTACAAGAAAGAGATTCTGTTCAAAGTGGCTGAAGAAGTAAACGGAATCCATATTGTGGATATAATACCCCTGAAAATTGCCGCTTATGGCATTGGGTCCCTGTTTATACAGGGGGATACTGTCGATAACATTTCCTGTGGAAATATCGAAAACAAGGATGCATTGCCTGACGGCAGTACGGCTGTGCATGGTAAAGCGTAAAGTACCGTCTATGATAAACGGTTGAAAAAAATCGACGATCTGCGACGTGTTCTCGTCCATGTTAAATGTTTTACAGGGCAGTTCCTGCATTGTATAAAGTTTTTGTCCGTCCCTGTTTACATGTACGGACGTTTTTTTGCCGCTGTCTGCACAGGAATACGTAAGCACAACACAGAGCAATAACAGGTTTATTTTTAAATATCTATTCATATCCGGTTTATTTTAAAAATTATTAGAATACATTATTTTTTTAACGCCGCAAAAGTAATATGTTTCTTCAAGATGAGGAAATTTTTTCCCGGAAAAACCGTTAACGTAGTTTTTCCCTCGCTCGGCGTAGCCTCCAGACCAATGTCATCAAGTTAAGCCATGCTATTGCTTATAAGTCTAAAGGACTTTAAAGTCCTTAAGACTTATAAACAATAGCCCTGAAATGACATGAAATAACCGGTTTACACTTTGCTCGGCGTAGTCTCCAGACCAATGTCGTCAATTTAAGAGAATGAGGTAATGAGTCCTCCATTAAAGGATTTAATGCAAAAAAAATAAAACAGCCTTAAGTTTGCTAACAACGTCAAAACCCGACAGGGTTGAAATTATTATAGAAACCCCGATAAGCAATCTAAAAACCCGGAACGGATGATATTATTATAGAATGTATTTTTTTTAAGGAAGGTCGTTTTATAATATCACCCCTGTCGGGGTTTAGCCGGTGTTTATTGTTGTTTGCTATAATAATAACATCCCTTCGGGATTTGATGATTGAACTTATTATTAGAACATTAGCGGGATGTTATATGAAAGGTCATCTTATTTCTATACACATGGAGGACTCCTTACTGTCCCGGACAGTAAGGAGTCCTGATTTCAATAATTCACTGATGTTACGCATGACATGTAATGTACGCGGCATCGTTTTGTGCACCGTCGAAAACCTTGATTTCCATAACCGCGGGTCATCGACCTGCGTAGGGGCGGGGCTTGCCCCCGCCCTTTACCCCCGCCCCGGCTATCCGCCGTTGAGGTGAGCGGCGTTAACGGTCCTGCCTTTGACTGCGTCGAACTTACGTTTCAGGCAGGGGCAAGCACCGTCCTACCACAGGTCGATGACCAGCGGTTATGTTTCGGGCGGGGGCAAGCACCGCCCCTACCGCAGACGGATAAAAAAATATAAGAAAATGCAGGATGTGTAAAAAGTTCCGTCAGCTAAAGCTGACGGCAATATTTTATAACAAGAGATTAAGAAAACAGTCAATTTATTTCACAACAATTCCAAAAAGTAACATCAGTAATTCATTTGTATCTCATCACTATTGTATAAGTTCCGGGAGGCAAGTCGCCTATACAGATGAAGGGAGCATCCTTTAGCCTCGTTGTTTTCAGCGCGGCGCCATTGATTTTCACCTCGTACCTGTCCGACAGCAAAGGCAGGTAAACCTCGCTTTCCATATTGGTCGGTATCCTCAGTTGCATGCGGTATTCGCCGCTTTTGTTTTCGATATCCATGCTTATTTCTCCCTTTATCGTGGGAATGATCGCCCTGGCACGGGAGAGCGAAGCCAGCTGAGGCCTGATGCG